>JBFHTA010000083.1:0-14077 GCA_041590855.1 Pseudomonadales bacterium | reverse complement strand
TTCCAAAAGGAAGCGATCTTAGGCTCGTGACCAATAATGATTTAGCAATCATAGAAAAGAAATTAAACCTGAGACCCAGAAAGTGCCTTGGGTTTAGGCAGCCGCAGAAAGTCTACGATGACCTAAAAGCTGCGGCTTAGGGCGAGTGTTGCACTTGGGAGTTGAATTCGCGCCGGAGGCCCACTTTTCAAGTTTATGGACGACAAAATTCTAGTTTTAGCAACAGTCAGCCAAGGGGATTGCAACACCTTTTCCCGCTACCAACTGCTGCACGAAAACATACTAGAAATTGAAAATTATCAGTGGGTTAGCCGCCTCCCGACAAAATCCGAGACAAGTAAGTAATTCCCCGTTTTCAGCACCGGTATTCCGCTGATCAGCAAATAGGAAAATCGACAAGTTTAGCGTACGAGCACGTCTAGACTAAAGATAAGGTTACGACGAATAACGGGGAATTCTTATGACCACTCAACCACGATCCCTTGCCTGGATCAGACGATTAATTGGCGTACCTGCGCTTGCGATTTCTGTCATCGCACTTGCAGATGCCCCGGAATTCAAGCACGGGGAGGTTCTGGTATCCGGCACTCCTGATGCTCATCCGGGCTTGAATGTTGTCCGGTACTATCCATTATCCGATGTGTCTCTGGTAAGTGTCACACCCGGTCAAGAACAGGCCGCGATTACCAAACTGAAAGCCAAAGGCAAACGAGCTTCATTGAACTTTAAAGCAACCAAGTTTTTCAGCAGCAATGATCCTATCTCTTCCTTTCAATGGCATTTTGATTCCATCAATCTGGGCGCAGCACACAGCACATCCTCTGGTGCCGGTGCCGTCGTTGCTGTACTCGATACCGGTTTCCGGGCCGGAGGCAATGATGGCGTCGCCTGCCAACTTGCAGGGACCGACATAGTGAATAACGATGCTGATCCAACCGATGGTGACGGACACGGTACTCATGTTGCCGGAACCGTAGCTCAAGAAACCGATAACGGAGTGGGCGTCGCCGGCGTCGCATACAGCAGCTGCCTGATGGCTGTTAAAGTATTAGACGATTCAGGCAGCGGCAGCTTTATCGACATCGCCGAAGGCATACGCTGGGCAACCGACAACGGCGCACATGTCATTAACATGAGCCTGGGGGTATCCGCCACTTATCGCATAACTAATGACAGCATAATGGACCCGGCGCTGGATTATGCTTATGACAACGGTGTTACTGTGGTGGCAGCCGCAGGTAATGACGGTTTCAGAAAAAATGTCAGTTACCCGGCCATTTACCCTACCGTCATTGCCGTTGGAGCCACTGACTACCGGGATCGCAGAGTTCGATACTCCAATTTCGGGGACGGACTGGATCTCATGGCTCCCGGTGGCGATACAGGCGCCGATCGCAACGGTGATGGATACGCTGACGGCGTTTTACAGGAAACCTTCGATAGCACAGGTAGCTTTGGCTACTGGTTCTTTCAGGGCACCTCTATGGCATCCCCCCATGTCGCTGGCGTAGCGGCACTACTGATTTCGTCGGGCGTCGCCACAACCCCGGATGATGTCAGAACAGCGCTGGAAAGCACGGCCAAAGATCTGGGTGACACTGGATTCGATTCCCAGTACGGCCACGGTTTGATTCAGGCCGATGCAGCTCTTGGCTGGAATCCCGGTGAACCGCCTCCCCCTCCGCCTCCATGTACAGACGCCGACGGTGATGGCTATTGTGAGGAGATTGACGATTGTGACGACAGCGATCCCAAAGTACATCCAGGTATGAACGAAAAAGGCCCTCGCAGACGGGATGGCATAGACAACGACTGTAACGGAATCATTGACGGTTAATAGCTAACCCTTCACTCCAAAGGCCGGCCAGCTCTGACTGCCCGGCCTTTTATTTGTCCCTTACAGACAAAAAACGTCTATAGTATCTCGGGTTATTGAAAAAAAGTGCAATCAAACGATTGGATGACTCGTTAAGGCACATAGGATACAAACATCCTGGGGAATGTCTGAAGGTAACCGGGTGATAACGACATCAGTACAATAGTTTTCACGCGATCTCCGAAAAACCTTCCCTAATTATTAAACTCAAAGGAGCTATCATGAAAGATACAAAAACGCTTATGAACACTGCAATTGCAGGTGCTTTGGCAATTGGTATGGCAGCAGCGTCAGGCAGTGCAGTGGCAGGCAAGCCTGGTTTTGAAAAGTGCCAAGGCGTTGTTAAAGCGGGTATGAACGACTGCGGAACCAGCAAGCACAGCTGTGCAGGTCAGGCGACCAAAGACAACGACCCAGAAGAGTGGATCTATGTGCCAGAAGGTACCTGCTCTAAAATCGTAGGTGGTAAAGTTAAGTAATTAGCTTTTCCGGAGAGCCGTTTGGCTCTCCCCCACGTTCCAAACCAATCACGCTCATTCGACGCATGCAGTTCAAACATGCACAAAGTTCAAACATACGTACAACCCGAACACGTATTCGCTCATAACCAACCTAAAGCATTCTGATACATGACCCATTCACACTCTCAGAACCCCACTTTCAGTCAACCTATTATAAAAGGTGCCGGCCTTGGTTTAAGGTCCAGCCACTATCAAGAAATTTTTGAAACCAAACCGGACGTTCCCTGGTTTGAGCTGTTAACAGACAACTACATGGCCGATGGCGGATTACCGATTCTGAGAGCAGAACACATCAGGCAAGACTACCCTGTCACGCTGCACGGTGTTGGTATGTCTCTGGGATCAACCGACCCCTTAAACACAGACTACCTCTCTCGCCTGAAACGCCTGATTGAACGACTCGAACCCAGTTATGTGTCGGATCACATTGCCTGGGTATCCGTAGAGGGCAAATACACTCACGATCTTTTACCCTTGCCCTATACCGAAGAAGCCCTTGACGTTATTTGTCGAAACATCATTCAGGCACAAGAGTTTTTAGGACGACGGCTTCTGGTCGAAAACCCCTCGTCTTACCTTACCTTTACCAACGACGAGATGACCGAGTGGGAATTCATCCAGAGTGTAGCCAGGAACACCGATTGTGAGTTGCTATTAGACATCAACAACATTTACGTCAGCTCGCAAAACCACGGCTTCGACCCGTACCACTATCTGGCGCAAATTCCGGCAGATAAAGTGAAAGAAATCCACCTTGCAGGATATGAAAAGAAAGAACATTACCTGTTTGATACCCATGGTTATGAAGTTCGCCCCCCGGTCTGGGATCTTTATCGTGCCGCATTAGAACGGTTTGGATCGGTACCTACACTGATCGAATGGGATACCGATGTACCGGATTTTCAAACGCTACGGGCAGAAGCCTCCAAAGCAGATGCCCTGATGAACCAGGTAACGAACAAGGCAATACAGGAGGTCGCGGAATGACAGATAAAAGCACCCCTGCGATGAGCCTACGAGCGATGCAAAAAGCCTTCTACCAAGGAATTTTTAATCCCAAGGACACGCAAACCCTAGCATCTTTACAAAACACCATTACCTCAACAGACGCGCCTCTCTCTCCGGAAGACCGCATTGACATCTACCGGGGCAGCATTCTTGGCGGCATTACCGAAGCACTGACCGCGATTTATCCGGTGTGTGTAAAGTTGGTAGGAGAAACCTACTTCACCCGTATGGTGTCGGGTTATCTCACACAGTATGCCTCCGGCTCACCTGACTTGGGCGACTACGGCGAGCACCTTGCCCAATACATTGCAGACTTTGCTCCGGCAAAAGAGTTAGTCTACTTACCTGATGTAGCCCAACTCGAATGGTATTGGCACAAAGCCTTCAACGCTGAAGAGTCCGGCTTGTCCCGACGTGTCCAGCACACCATTGCCGAGTTAGGGGATCTTACCGAAGAACAGCACGCTAACATTCAGTTTTGCCTGTCACCCTCGGCATGTTTAATGAGCTCCCAATACCCGGTCCATAGAATTTGGCAGGTTAATCAAGACGATTTCGAAGGTGAGCCTACCGTAAATCTGGATGACGGTGGTGTTGCCCTAGTAATCTGGCGAAGTCCGGATTACGGCATGAGAATCGATGTCCTTAATGAACATGAACACGAGTTTCTCAATGCACTGCATCAAGGACAACGCTTTCAGGACATCGCTCAATTGCCTTGTGCAGCCTCAATCAATGAACTCTTACCCAGCCTCATACAAATGGGGCTGATTACCGGCTTCAATCTCATCGACAAAACCGTTTAACACACAACAACAAAACGCAACGAACACGACGTTAGGGAGCAATCGAGATGGCAATGCAAAAACTCACAGGCATAGGAAATACGCTTTTAGCGTGGCTGGAACCTCTGCAATCTGTTTTTTCACTGGTGTTGAGACTATGGTTGGCAAAGGTCTTTTTTATGTCTGGTCTGACCAAAATCAAAAGCTGGGACACCACCTTGATGCTGTTTGAATACGAATACAATGTACCCATCATCCCGTTTGATATAGCGGCCTACCTGGCAACAGCGGCAGAATTGGCCATTCCGGTCTTCTTGGTACTGGGCTTACTGACCCGTCTGAACCTGGTGGCCTTATTTATCCTCAACTATGTAGCCATGATTTCGTACCCGGACATCAGCATAGCCGGTGAAAAAGACCACATCATGTGGGGCATTGCTATTCTTACCGTATTCCTGTGGGGGCCAGGTAAAGCCGCACTGGATCACTTTATTTGGAAAAAGCTGTCCGCCAAGGCCTAACCCGACCTCAGAGGCTTGCACAGCCAAACCTCACTTCACAATCGCACATTGGCCCTGATCCCTCAGGGCCTGTCTTAAAGCATTCTATAGTTCTGCCGATGACACACTCCATGAATGCAAAATCTCAATTACGCACCAAAATAATCCATACTTCCGTAGCAGAGTTACCATTCATACACTAGATTTATTGATCTGGATCAATAAACGATTTTCAAAAGTACATGGACAACATGGGATGGGTGGAAATCATGGATATATTTATCAACCTCAAACTTCGCTGGAAACTGATAGCCATTGTTATCGTTCCCGTCTGCGTCATGTTTTTTCTGGCGTTGGATAAAGTCATCAAAAGCTCGGAAGTCAAAACTGAAAATCATCATGTTTTGCAACTGGCCCAACTTTCAGTGCTGTCCAGTAACCTGGTGCATGAATTACAAAAAGAACGCGGTTTCACAGCTGGCTACATAGGCAGCCAAGGCAGTAAGTTCTCAAATCAACTTCGGGAACAACACAAACAATCGGATCAGAAACATCAATTATTGTCGAAATTTCTTGAATCCTTTAACCCGAACGAATTCGGAACCGCATTCAAACAGGATCTGGAAACAGCGCTTTCCCAGCTACGCCAACTGCCCACCAAGCGTCGCGCCATTACAGAACTGGATATCTCCCAGAAATCCGCAATCGGATATTACAGCCAGACAAATAATCTGTTCATTAACGTCATAGCCCATCTTTCCAAAAACACATCAAACAGCGAGCTCAGTAATGCAGCCAATGCATATATCAACTTCCTTAACAGCAAGGAACGGGCTGGTGTAGAACGCGCTGTTATTACAGGCACGTTTGCCCAGGATGCGTTTGGCCCCGGAGTCTATGAAAAATTCCTCGGTCTGGTGGTTCTTCAAGATACCTACATGAACGTTTTTTTGTCGTTGGCCACTGCCGAGCATCAGACCTTTTATAAAAACACCCTAACCGGCGAAGCCATTCGCGAGACCCAAAGAATGCGGGAAATTGCTAAACAGCGTGCTAACACAGGGGCATTCGGGGTCCAGCCCGGACACTGGTTTAATATGCAAACAGAAAAGATCAATCTGTTGAAAAAGGTGGAAGACCGGCTGTCCGTTGATTTAGCCAACCTTGCCCAATCGATAAATGATCAGGCAACGTCAACACTCTACAGCTCAATAGCCGTGCTGATTGGCGCACTGCTTATCACTCTGGCCTTTGTCTATTTTGTGCTTAGAAGCATCACCCAGCCGATAAATAACGCGGTGACTATTGCTGAGGCCATTTCCGAAGGAACACTGGACAACGTAATCAACGTCCGTTCGACGGATGAATCCGGACAATTACTGAGTGCTTTGAAAGCCATGCAGGAAAACCTCTTACAAGCCAGGAACGATCTGCAAGAACGCATGGCAATCGAACAAGAACAAGCGGAAGAAAACAATCGAATACGGCAAGCACTCGATAATGTTTCCGCCAGTGTCATGGTGGCAGATGCGAATCAAACCATTATCTACCACAACAAATCGGCGCAGAGCTTGTTTGATCGTCATGCCAGCACACTACAACAAGCTATGCCGCAGCTAGACAATCACCGACTGAATCAAATGTCACTAACGTCGTTACACCCCGATCAAGCCAAGCTTTCAGGCATCATGCACACGCTGAATACTGAATATCAGGAAGAACTGTGTATCGAAAACATTTCACTGAATCTGGTCATCAATCCTGTCATCAATGATAAAGGCGAAAACCTGGGTTCCGTTATTGAATGGCAAGATTTAACAGAACAACGGGATGCCGAAGCCCAGGTCCAGCAAGTAATCAAAGATGCCGTTGCAGGTCAATTAACATCGCGGCTGGACAGCCAGCGCTTTGATGGTGCAATGAAAACGTTAGCTGTAGGCATCAATGAGTTAATGGATGCCATCGTCGGGCCACTGATGATGACCGCGAAATACGTCGAACGGATCGCGAACGGTGATATTCCCGATGAAATTACCGAGCAATACCACGGTGACTTCAACACCATTAAAAACAATCTTAATCGCTGCATTACGGCCATAAAACTGCTTGTAACCGATGCAAACTCGCTAGTCGATGCAGCAATGGGCGGACAACTCTCCGTTCGCGCTGACGATAACAACCATAAAGGCGATTTCCAGCGAGTTATCAATGGCGTTAATAAAACGCTGGATGCCGTGGTGAACCCTCTCAGAGTCGCAGCAGATTACGTAGATAAAATATCCAAGGGCGAGATCCCGGCACCTATTACCGATGAATATCACGGTGACTTTAACGAGCTCAAAAATAATCTTAATACCTGTATTGGAGCCATCAACTTACTGATTGAAGACGTTTACTCGCTGGCCGACTCTGCCATTCAAGGCAAGCTGGAAGCACGTGCGGATGTTGATAAACATCAAGGTGATTTTCGTAGAATCGTCGACGGGGTCAATAGCACTTTGGACGCCGTAGTAACCCCCATTAATGAGTGTAAACAAGTAATGTCAGCGCTTGCAAACAGCGATCTGACACATCAAATGAGTAGCACGTTTCAAGGAGAGTTTTCCGAATTAAGCAGTGCTGTGAACACCAGCGTTAGCAATCTAATGCTGTTAATTGAAAAAATTACCTCATCAGCGGTTCAAACCGATGTATCGGCGTCTGAACTGTCGAGCGCCGTACAGGATCTAAGCAATCGAACAGAAGCCCAGGCCTCTGCACTGGAGGAAACCAGCTCTCTGATGCAAGAAATGACCAACTCGGTCACCGACAATGCAGCCCAGGCTAAAACTGCCAGCAAGTTGGCCAATGAAGCACAACATCAGGCCGAATCCGGCGGCCAGGTGGTATCCCGGGCTGTTATGAGCATGGTTGAAATCAATGAAGCCAGTGCCAAGATTACCGACATCATTACCGTGATTGATGAAATCGCCTTTCAAACTAATCTGCTTGCCCTCAACGCGGCGGTTGAAGCCGCCAGAGCTGGAGAGCAAGGCCGAGGTTTTGCCGTGGTTGCCGGAGAAGTTCGAAATCTTGCCCAACGTTCAGCGGTAGCCGCAGGTGAGATTAAAGAACTAATCAAAAGCAGTGTTGATAAAATTCATGCTGGTACTGACCTGGTAAACCGGTCTGGCGATACACTCAAAGAAATCGTCGAGGCGGTTCGTGAAGTGAGCGGTGTGATTTCTAATATCGCGGTTTCCTCCGAACAACAGAACACCGGCATCCAGCAAGTCAGTCAAGCCGTTGAAAACATGGATCAGATGACCCAGCAAAATGCGGCCATGGTGGAAGAAGCCTCAGCTACTGCACTTTCTATGTCTGATCAGGCGGGTATCATGAAAGACATGTTAAGCTCGTTCAAAATCAAACAACACTCAGCCCAACAAAACGTGTCCCTTCAAACGGCATACTCTGTTTAGCACAGCATATTCAGCTGCCCTCTGTGGCGGCTGATTGCAACCGCTGACAAAGACTGAACAATCATTACTTGTTAATAAAAGTCTATACTGATCAACGATTCATACCCGTTTTGTGCTATAAACTCTGCCGTACAGCACTGCCTCCAATTATCAAAGGAAGATATCTAAAGGAACGGCTATGGAAATCAGCATAACATCCGACAATAAATACGACGTAATAAATCACATCATTCGAGATGTTCACATCTACCTGGAAGATGAAAAACATCTTAGTTTAGTTCCCCACTTACAGGTTCAGCTTGCTGTCTCGAACAACAAGGCCGAAAGCCAAATACATTACGTGCTGACTTACTTTGACAAGGAAGGGAATTTCCTTGGTTTTGATGAATCAGCAATGTTTTCAGCACCAAACCAGAAGGATGTGTCTGTCTCGTTTCCTCTTTCCATTCCTGATACCGCAGACAGAGCAAGTTTGGAAGTAAAAGATCTTTCAGCCAGACCAACACAAACATCCAACGTTCATTCTTACTTGGCTATCATTGTCATATTAGGTGCATTTGCACTGTTTACTTTCGCCTAACAAAAACCAAACCATCTGGACAATATTTAGCTTTACTCATCACTACATTGTAAGGATAATGCCCACCGATTCAGGGTTCCCTCACCCCTGACACTGAAAAAAAAGGATGCACAATGCAGAACTCTATTTCGAATACCATCAGTCCGTCTCTATTCTCTCAGTCCCAACTTAAGCAAGCGCTGTTATTGCTCGCCAGTTTTCATATTCTGATTTTGGCCTCAAGCAATTATCTGGTTCAGCTACCCTTTACTGTCTTTGGCTATCACACCACCTGGGGTGCCTTTACCTTCCCCTTCGTCTTCTTAGCAACCGATTTAACGGTGCGTTTGTTTGGTGCCAGCTTGGCCAGAAAGATTATTTTCGTCGTGATGATGCCAGCATTGATTATCTCTTACGTAGCTTCGGTGCTCTTCTACCAAGGCAGTTTTCAAGGCTTTGATAAACTGGCGAATTTCGACACCTTTGTAGCCCGTATCGCACTGGCCAGCTTTACGGCTTACGTGATCGGCCAGGCAATGGATGTCACTGTCTTTAACCGACTCAGACAAGTAAAAGCCTGGTGGGTTGCTCCTTCCCTGTCTACGGTTCTGGGGAATGCGCTTGATACAGTTGTCTTCTTTAGCGTTGCTTTCTACCAGAGCAGCGATCCGTTTATGGCCGTACACTGGGTGGAAATTGCTACTGTGGATTACGCGTTCAAAATGATCATCAGTTTGGTCATGTTCATCCCTATGTACGGACTACTTTTGAACAAACTGACGCAGCTTCTGGTAAAACAGCCGCAAGTCGCTGAAGCCAACCCGGCAAAAGCAACGGTTTAACCCCCCCCTTGAGACAACGTAAAAACGTTCAGATAAGAGCGCAGTGTAAATACCCTTTTATGATGCGCTCTTTTTATTACAAGACTCCTCATCCTTAAAACCTATTGCCCTGAGGATATCCGCCATCAAGCACCACTTGGTCAAGCCGGACTGAAACAAATTAGCCCCTACGAAGAAAGTAAAGGCCAACCACAGGGGGTTTACGTAATACCCCAGCAACACACTGATCATCACAAATGACCCTGCAATTACGTGCAATACATTATCTACTGTCATCGCTATTCCTCTCTCAGTAAAGCCATCTTAGAAGTGGTAACGCACTCGGGTGTAGAGGTTTGAATTCTCCTCAAACTGCCCCCATTGCGTATGATTATCACGTCCGCCAAACAGGTTGCCACCCACCTCAAATAACCAGTGATCATCTCGTCGATAACTCACTTTAGGTTTAAGGTAAAAGTCATCACTACTTGGGGAGTAAAAACTGAAAAGCGACCAAGTGAGCTTGTCACTCATGGTCAAATAAGTAATTCTGGCGGTTAATGTGTGGTGGTACTTGTCTTGAAAATCATCATCTGAAAGATTCTCTGATTGCGGCGCGTCCGTTTTTTGCACGCTCTTTTTTTGCAAAGAAGGATCCTCGGTGATCTGTAACCACCACTGCAGGCCTAATGTCAGCTTTTGAATAAGCTCTTGCTCATAACCCACCAAGGTTTGCCACTTGCTGTTAGGAGTCAGAGGATCGTCACCCGCCGTATCATCCCGAGAATCCCAATACGCCATTTCGACATTAGCAATGCCTGCCCCCAAGTTACCACGAACACTGGCACCCCAGCTGTTCAAGCGGGGAAAGGTATTTCTCCCTGCAACAGGATCAAACCCCATCGGTTGTTTGTAAAAACCATGATAGCCATACAGCGCATATTCCACGCCATTTAGGGTTTTAAATAATCGAAATGCTAACTCACTATTTTCTATCTGAGTGTCAGGCTCTTTCGCGGTAAACTGCTGATCTGTGACTTCGCCTGATAAGGGAGAAAAATAGCCAAAGCGCTCCCCATTGATGTAATTATCGGATGTGAATAGAGGCGTACAAACAACATCCAGACTGGCCATATCCTGATAATACGTCAGTTTAATAGAGGCCGAAGGCGCTTTAAGATAACTGTCATCACGCCCCGAAAACATCGCCTGCCAATCTTTGGCGAAAAGATCGTTTAAAAACACGAAGTCCCCTGTTCCCCAGGTTAAAATCTGCTGACCGGCTCTCACCGTTAAGCTGTCCGTCAGGCTATGGTCTAGGTAGAGTTCACGCACCAAAACCTGGAGATGGTCGTCATCAACACCGTCCGCTAATAGCTCAACGCTGGCGTTAAAAAACGAGGTGCCGAAATATCGATTCACCTTCACCTGCCAACGGTTTTCGAATGCACTCAAGTCTTCATCGAATGCGTTGTCTGCGAATAAATTACCTTTGAACAAGCCGTCAGAAATAAAGCCACCAGCCAAGATTTCGCTAAACACCAACACATTCCACGGGGAAGTCTGCTCAGTATCTTCAGGCCACCCCCCATCGCTGCCACTGCTGTCGTCCCATGCGCCCCATGCATCGGTTGTTTCAGCGCCTACCGACGGTAAAGCAACCGAAACAGATAGAACCGCAAGAAACAGAAGATGAAACGCTTTAAACCACATGGAAGGACTGCCCTACTGCAACCATTGGCGAGGCGGCATGCGCAACGAACGCTCGGTGAACACATCCGACGGTAACCCCAGGTCGTATTGAACGTTGCGCATTTGAGTGATGGAATAACTGCCATCGGCCAGATTTTCCGCCTTCATTTCTGTGATGGTCGGAATGCCCTGATACTCCTGAATCTTAGTCGCAGTCATACGACGATACAGCTTGTCATGAGCATCAAAATACTCAGCAATCATGGGTAAGAAGGTTTCTTTGTTGATCGTCACCTGATACCAAGCGAACTCCACCCCATCAGAGGTTCTTGGCGTCGCTTTAAGAACCCAATGCGTGTCGTTTTCGGAAAGTAACTCAAAAGAATCCGCCTTAATATCCCGACCGGAAATGTCTTCATAAAAAAAATCGGACCCAACAAAACTGGTGCGTTTATCTCCGGCGGCAATCCGCTTAACCAAGTCCAGCCCAGGCAGATACAACCAACGGTCATCGTCATGGCCCGGATGCTTCTCCACCAGAAAAGTGGTGCGATTCACATCCGCAGGTCGACTGAACACCACCAAATACTGCTGATCACCGCCTTGTTCAATGTTCCTTCGTAGTAAGGTGAACTGTCGAAACTGTTTTCGTCCTTGCTTATCTACAATCAACATACGTGCTTCGGCACGCCCATCTTGACCGGGATAGACAGCCGCAAGATTAGATTTCTCGATAATCTCCGACACCGGCAAAGCGTGTACAGGTAAGACAAATACCGACAAACCAACCATCATTAACAATGTCAAACCAACGTTTTTGAACGTATTAGACATGATCCACCTCCCGTTCAGTAGATGAAGTAGATACGTTAGAAACCGATTTCGACTCAGAGTTAAACAACACCCGGCTCAGCACATTCAAGATCGCAGGCAGTACCAGCAAAGTAATCACGCAGGAAATCGCCATGATGGACGCCAGGAAGACCCCCACCGTTTGATACGGTACCAAGGGTGCCAACAACAGCGGGGTAAAGCCTAGCGCAATCACCATCGCATTTCGGCTGATCGCACGGCCAGGCTCTTCGAACACTTGCGTTAACCCCTTCTGCCAACTGCCCTGCTCTTTCACCAATACTCGTGTACGCTCAATGAAGTGAATAGCAAAGTCGATGCTCATACCCAACGTTAATGCCGACAACACCGCAACCGGCATGTCGTAGTTCTTGCCCATTAAGCCAATCAGCCCGTAGATAAAACTGATGGTGACACTCAAAGGCAACATGGCAATCAATCCCCATACGACCGAGCGGAACAACACCATCATCATTAGGGCGACCACCACAAAGGAAGTCATCAGGCTTTCTAACATGCCGCTGACCATGGCATCTTGCCAAACAACATTGATGTAGGTGAGTCCGCCCCAATCCACTGTCATTCCTTTAGGTAACGGGTGCGTTTCAAACCACTTGTCCATGAACGCCAGCACTTTTGTCATGTCCTGGTTGTCACCACTTTTCAGTTGCAACCAAAGCACGGCGGACTGGTAATCCGGCGTAACCATGTGCCATACATCGTTCGGGCGATGAGAGCTTTGATAGGTCAGAATCGCTTGTGCATTCGCAGCTTCAGAGGCAGGCAATAGATAATCCCTGTCTTTACCGGAATGCAATTCCCGATTCACTGTTTTTAACAGGTCAGGCAAACCGGTGGTTTTCCCCACTAATCCCGAACTGATCAGCGCAGCTTGGACATCCGATAAGTAAGCCAACTGTTTAGGGTCGAGGAAGGCTTTTGAAGACCCACTCATAGATTCAAGCAAGGTCGATAAACCATCCCAATAGCGCAATTGCGAGTCATCAGCCAGGAACTGTTGCTCCAACACCGCTTGCGAAAGCGCATTAATGTCCTTACCGTGCTTGGTTAGTAACTCATGCCATAGCTGTTTCAGCTTGTCATCCGCGTCTTGTAATAACAAACCAGATTGCTCGGTAAGCTGTTGAGCCAAGTTGTGAGTGTTATCCCCGGCATAAGTAAACGTCAGATAGGCTTCGTACGTGCCTGCAAAATGTTCATTCAAGACACGATCAGCTACGCGAATCGGGTGCTCTGACTCAAACCAGTTGGTCGGATTATCATTAATCACAATCTTACTGATTCCCCAACCACTGATGGCAAACATCATGACCACCATAGCGATTAGCGTTTTGCTGTATTTCATCGTGAAGCCTGGTACAGGACGTAAGAATCGCGCCAGCGGTGTATTGGCGTCTTCTGAATCATGGACACGTTTTGACATCTTATTCAGCGTCTGATCAGACAAACTCGCCATATATGCAGGTACAAGGGTAATGCTCAGAACAAAAGCCAAACCTATACCAAACGCAACGAAACTACCGAAGACTTGAACCGGTGGAATATCCGCCGTATTGAGAGACGCAAAGCCCACCATAGAGGTGATTGAAGTAAACAACATCGGCTGAAAAAGGTTATGTACCACACGACGCGCGAGCGCTTTCTTGTCTACCCTAGGGCGATAGTGATCACTGAACTCAGATAAAATATGAACAGAATCCACCACCGCAATCGGCATCAGGAAAATCGCAATCATTGACGACATGATATGCACCGGATACCCCAGCCCAATCATCAAACCCATCGTAATGATGACAGTAGCCATCGCCACCAACATGGGCGCAACTACTAACGGCACCGAGCGGAAAAACAACAACATCACCACAAAAATCAGCAAACCTGCGGCGGGTGCTGAAATGGCCATTTGCTTAAACATCTCAACACCAAAAGTGTCTTCTGCAACCGGTAAGCCTGTAATGTGATATTGCTCATGACCAGACGG
>JBFHTA010000082.1:0-14104 GCA_041590855.1 Pseudomonadales bacterium | reverse complement strand
CCGCGTGAAGACATCGTCAAACTTTATGAGCAGGGCCGTGGTTCGATCAAGATGCGCGCAACCTACCTTCAGGAAGAGGGTGATGTCGTAATCACTGCGCTGCCGCATCAAACGTCGGGCGCAAAAGTTCTGGAGCAAATTGCCTCCCAGATGCAGGCGAAAAAACTGCCATTGGTGGCGGACTTGCGGGATGAATCGGATCATGAAAACCCGACCCGTTTGGTGATTGTTCCTCGTTCAAACCGGGTGGATGTAGAACAGTTGATGGCGCACTTATTTGCCACCACTGATCTCGAAAAGAGTTATCGGGTGAACCTGAATATGGTGGGCCTGAACGGTTTGCCGAAGGTTCGTAATATTCAGGAGATTTTGACCGAGTGGCTTGAGTATCGTCGTCAGACGGTGACGCGCAGGATTGAATATCGTCTGGATAAGGTCAACAAACGCCTACATATTCTTGAAGGTCTGTTGGTGGCTTTCCTGAATATTGATGAAGTCATTGAGATCATTCGGACCGAAGACAAACCGAAGCCTGTACTGATGGAGCGGTTTGGCATTACCGACATTCAGGCCGAAGCCATTTTGGAATTGAAACTTCGTCATCTGGCTAAGCTGGAAGAGATGAAGATTCGTGGTGAGCAAGACGAGTTAAGCGCCGAACGCGATAAGCTGGAGAAAATTCTAAAGTCTCCGGCGCGCATGCGTAATCTGATCAAGAAAGAGCTGTTGGCTGATGCTGAAACCTATGGTGATGATCGCCGCTCGCCGATCGTTGCTCGTGCCGAAGCGAAAGCCATGACCGAAGCGGATCTGGCAACGTCTGATCCGGTGACAGTGGTGCTTTCCAAGAAGGGCTGGATTCGTGCAGCCAAAGGCCATGAGGTTGATGCCGAAGGCTTAAACTACAAGTCAGGCGACAGCTATGCCTTATCAGTGAAAGGTAAGAGCAATCAGCAGGTGACGTTGATTGCCTCGACCGGCCGGGCGTATTCGATACCGGCGCATACATTGCCTTCTGCACGGGGTCAGGGAGAACCTCTTACCGGCAGAATTAATCTGGACGCATCCAGTTCCATTGCCACGGCCTTTATGGGTAATGACGAGCAAATGTTATTGATGGCCAGCGATGCAGGTTATGGCTTTGTGACCAAACTGGGCGATCTCTTTACCAAGAATAAGTCCGGAAAGGCGGCGATTACGTTACCGGAAAACGCGGAAGTCTTGCCGGTTCAGGCGGTCGATGCACCGGACCAAGGGTTGTTAGCAGCAGTGTCCAACGAAGGGCGCCTACTGGTGTTCCCGTTAGCGGATTTACCGGTATTGAGTAAGGGTAAAGGGAATAAGATCATTAACATCCCTTCAGCCCGGGCCAAAGATCGTGAAGAGCTGCTAGTGGCTTTAGCTGTGGTGGATGAACGCGATTCTTTGGTGATTCAATCGGGTAAACGAACGCTGACCTTAAAGCCGGACGATTTGGAACACTATCGAGGTGAGCGTGGCCGCCGTGGTAACAAACTGCCGAGAGGCTTCCAAAAAGTAGACGGCGTTGAGGTGGTGAAACCTGACTAGCGCTCTAATGGGGCATTGATCATTTATTAATATCCCCTTTGACCTAAATGAAAATTGTTTTGAAAGATGGTTTTCATTTAGGCTGTTGTTACTCTTTTTTATAGGCACAGATCTTCTCTTCGAGGTGTCTTGATCTCCTGGTTTATGCATTTGACATAGAAGTCGTCGGTAACTATATCTTAAATACTCTCCTTGACCTTCTTACAGACAGTAATGGTCATATTGCTGCTTGAATCAAGTTCCTACCCTTAAGACAATTGATTGAAAGGTGTGCTTCGGCAATGGGACTCATTAAATGCCTGCTCATGTTCCTAACGTTGATCTTTCTTTCACTGCCTGGGGTCGCCAGCGATGAACCGATGCAGCGAACACTTCGAATATCTGCCATTGATTGGTGCCCGCAAATTTGTCCTCAAACACCCAGTAAACCCGGTTATCTGGTTGAGATGATTTACGATATTTTCCGGGATTCGGAGTTCCGGCTAAAATTTGAGTTTGTTCCTTGGAGTCGGGCGATTTATCGAGTGAAGATAGGTCAGACGGATGCACTTCTTTCGCCCTCAAAGGCAGAGGCACCAGACTTGCGATACCATTTAGAGCCACTGTCCTATCAAACCCATTGTTTCTGGAAAATGCAGGATTCAGATTGGCATTTCGATGGATTGGGTAGCCTTAAAACGGGTTATTTTGTGATTTATCGTGACCATTCTTACTCATCATTTTTTACTTCTGGCGATGTCCAGATCACGAGTGATCACTATTTTGAACTTAGCTATGATGAGAGGTATATACCCAGAGCTATTGATTTTTTGAAATCAAAGCGAGCACATGCATTTTTATTTACGGCGAATTCAGTGATCTATTACCAACAGATCCAGGGAAAGACTGTCTTAGCTATCGATGAATGCATACAACGAGACGAACTATGGCTTGCTTTGTCTCCTAAGCCATCAGATAAAATTGATGCTATTCAGGCGCATCTTGATCAAGAACTAAAACGGTATAAAAAGTCGCTTCGATATCGAAACTTACTGGACGACTACAGTGTTATATTGCCTACGCTATTTGATGAGAAGAGTGGCGGTGAAGTCATTGAATCAGAGCAGAACTGAGCAGTCCTATACTGGGTTTCCTGTGTATTGATATAAAAAGCCTCTGGCTCGGAAGAGACAGAGGCTTTTTTGATGGGCCACTATTGGCGTAGTGGCCCCGATGTTTATCAGGCTTCTGGTGTCAGGTATTCCGATGCAGACGCCTGAGCTCCCTACGCCAAATCAGTTATGAAGAATCTGGCTTAGGAACAGCTTGGTACGCTCGGATTGCGGGTTCTCGAAGAAGGCGTGAGGTTCGTTTTCTTCAATGATTTCCCCTGCGTCCATAAAGATCACCCGGTCGGCCACTTTCTTGGCAAAGCCCATTTCGTGCGTTACACACAGCATGGTCATGCCTTCTTCGGCCAGTTCCACCATAACGTCCAGCACTTCCTTAATCATTTCCGGATCAAGTGCCGAGGTGGGTTCGTCAAACAGCATGATGTTCGGGTTCATGCACAGGCTTCGTGCGATGGCTACCCGCTGTTGTTGACCACCGGACAGTTGCCCCGGGAATTTCAGCGCCTGGTCAGGAATCTTCACCCGCTCCAAGAACATCATGGCGGTTTTTTCGGCTTCTTTACGTGGCACCTTTTTTACCCATTGAGGGGCAAGGCAGCAGTTATCCAGCACTGTTAAATGCGGGAACAGATTGAAGTGCTGAAACACCATACCCACGTCTTTACGAATGGTATCGATGTTACGAATGTCGCTGGTTAGCGGCGTTCCCTGGATGATGATGTCCCCTTTCTGGTGGGCTTCCAGGCGGTTAAGGCAGCGAATCATGGTGGATTTACCGGAGCCCGAAGGCCCACAGATCACAATACGCTCGCCTTTGCGAACCTTTAGGTTGATGTCCCGAAGAACATGGAAATCGTCATACCATTTGTTGACGTTATTTAGTTCAATAATGATTTCGTCTTGTAAATGTGGCTGAGCCATAATCTTTACTCTCAATATTCTTTCAGTTGTCCGGTGTCGTTATTTGTGCCCTGTATGCAGCTTCTCTTCTAAACGCATGCTGTAACGAGACATGCTGAAGCAGAACATCCAGTAAATTAATGCCGCAAACAGATAGCCTTCGGTTGCAAAGCCCAGCCACTCTGGGTCATTCAACGCGGCTTTCATGATGCCGGATAACTCTAATAGGCCGATGATCAAAATCAGGCTGGTATCTTTAAACAACGCAATGAAGGTGTTTACGATGCCAGGAATCACCAACTTAAGTGCTTGAGGAAGGATGACCAGGGCCATCTTCTGGAAGTAGTTCAGGCCCAGTGCATCGGCCGCTTCGTATTGACCTTTTGGAATGGCCTGCAAGCCACCACGAATCACTTCTGCCATGTACGCCGACTGGAATAAGGTAATCCCTATCATGGCCCGCGCCAGCTTGTCGAAAGTGACGCCTTCCGGCATGAACAAGGGCAACATCACCGAGGCCATGAACAGAATGGTAATCAGTGGTACGCCGCGCATGACTTCAATGAAGGTAATGCAGATCCAGCGGATGATTGGCATTTCAGAGCGACGGCCCAGGGCCAGCAAAATACCGATCGGTAAGGAGGCAATGATACCCACGGTGGCAATGATCAAGGTGAGCATCAAGCCGCCCCAGGATTCAGTGTCCACCTGAGTCAGGCCGAAAATATCACCGGAGAATAACCAGTTGGCAATGATTGGATAGCCAATCAACAGAAAGCCAACGATCCAGCTTTTTCTGGGCACCCGCTCAATGAACAAGGGCACCACCAGCGCGATCAGCAGTAAGAACGCCAGATCGACCCGCCATTGTTCCTCGGACGGATAGAAGCCATACATGAATTGATTCATGCGGGCATCAATGAAGACCCAGCAAGCGCCTTCACGGGAACAGTCGGCGCTGGTGCTGCCAGACCAGTCTGCGCTAAAGAATACCCAATCGAGCAACCCGGGCAGCATGGTGATCAACACATAGGCTACCGTAATGGTTAACAGGCTGTTAAACCAGTTGGAAAACAGGTTGATATGAATCCAACGAATCGGATGTTTGGTAAACGGAGGGGAATGTATCGGTTCTAACATGAGCGCCTCCTATCGTTCAACCAGCGCCATGCGCTTGTTGTAGATGTTCATAATCAAAGAGATCACCAGACTGATGGTGAGATAAACTGCCATCACCATAAAGATGATTTCAATGGCCTGACCGGACTGATTCAGCGTGGTACCTGCAAAGATCGATACCAAATCGGGATAGCCAATGGCGGTAGCCAGAGACGAGTTCTTGGTCAGGTTTAAATATTGACTGGTCAATGGAGGGATGATCACTCGCATCGCTTGTGGAATCACCACCAAACGAAGCATTTGACTGTTTTTCAGGCCTAGTGCACGGGACGCTTCCAGCTGACCTTTAGGAACAGACTGTAAGCCTGCACGGACAATTTCAGCAATAAAGGCTGCTGTGTAGATGGTCAATGCCAGTAGCAGAGCGGTAAACTCCGGCAGAATGGTCACGCCGCCTTTGAAGTTAAAGCCTTTCAGCTCTGGCATATCCCAGGTCAGGGTGGTGCCTGAAAGCAGATAGGTGATGCCAGGAATGGCAATCAGCATGGCAATGGAGGTGTAAAATACCGGGAATTGCTGGCCTGTGTCGTCTTGACGCTTATGCGCCCAACGCTTTAGGAACCATATGCCTGCAAGGGTCAGGAAGATGCTGGCAACTACCCAGCCGATGCCATCACTGAATACCGGGTCCGGAATATAGATACCACGAACGTTAATAAAGATGGCTTCGCCCCAGGAAATACTTTGTCTGGGATGCGGCATAACCCCGAGTACCGCGAAGTACCAGAAGAAAATCTGTAGCAGTAGCGGTATGTTTCGGAAGGTTTCAATATACACCGCCGCCATTTTTGCGATCAGCCAGTTCGTGGATAAACGACCTATGCCAATCAGGAAGCCCAGGATGGTTGCAAAGAGGATTCCGATGACAGACACCAAGAGTGTATTCAGGATGCCTACTACGAAAGTGCGACCATAGGTATGGGTTTCGTTGTATTCGATGAGGGATTGAATAATCCCGAAGCCTGCTTCCTGGTCTAAAAATTCAAATCCGGTGGAAATACCACGAACTTCCAGGTTGTGCAGAGTGTTGTTGACAATAAAGGCGAAGAAGGCGATCAGTGCGGCGAGCACGACTCCTTGGAAGACGCGCCCACGGAAGACGGGATCATTCCAGATTTTGCCTGATGGATCTTGGTTTGGGGTTTTCATACAAATTACATAATAACTGTTTGATTTTATGACATGTTTAACACGCCAATCAGGGTTATTGTTTTAACCAAAAGAAATCGGGCTCCTGATTGGAGCCCGATGCAGCGTACCTTAGCGAATTGGCGGCGCGTATAGGAAGCCACCTTTGTTCCAAAGTGCGTTAATGCCACGTTGGATCTTCAGTGGAGAACCTGTACCTACGTTACGCTCAAAAACTTCACCGTAGTTACCTACTTGCTTAACAATGTTGTATGCCCAGTCGTTGTTTAGTTTCAACTTCGAGCCTAGCTCGCCGGTCACACCCAACAAACGCTGTACGTTTGGATTGGTTGACTTGGTCATATCGTCAACATTCTCTTGAGACACACCCAGCTCTTCTGCATTAATCATTGCATTAAGCGACCACTTGGCGATGTTGAACCACTCGTCGTCACCCTGGCGAACCACAGGACCCAAAGGTTCTTTTGAAATAACTTCAGGCAGTACTAATGCATCGCTTGGGTTTTTCAGCTTGATACGGATAGCGTAAAGCTGTGATTGGTCACTGGTAAGAACGTCACAACGGCCGCTGTCGAAGGCAGTTGCTGTTTGGTCAGACGTGTCAAAGGTAATTGGCTTGTACGACATTTTGTTGGCACGGAAATAGTCAGCCAGGTTAAGTTCGGTGGTGGTACCGGCCTGAACACACACAGTTGCTCCGTCCAATTCCAAAGCACTCTTAACGCCGATTTTCTTACTGACCATGAAGCCCTGGCCGTCGTAATAGTTAACGCCTGCGAAGTTCAGACCCAGGCCTGCATCACGGGTTAATGTCCAGGTGGTGTTACGGCTTAGGATGTCGACTTCACCGGATTGAAGCGCGGTAAAACGCTCTTTCGCGGTCAGCGGTACGTATTTTACTTTGTTTGCATCACCGAATACGGCAGCAGCAACCGCGCGACATGTATCAACGTCGATACCTTTCCACTCACCTTTATCGTCGGTGTTTGAGAAACCTGGTAATCCGGTACTTACACCACAGTTGATGAATTTCTTGGCTTTCACGTCTTCAAGTGTGCCTGCTTGCGCAGAAGCAGCCATGACTAACGAAGTGGATACGATAGCGGTTGAAAGAAGTTTTTTCACAATGTGTCTCCCTGTTGAGGTCATTCCCACTGAGTTTTTGATGATTCTTGTTTGACCATTTAGTTAGCAAAAAAAGAACCAGATTTTGATTATTATTAGTTTTTTAATTGATTTTCTTAAAATTAGGTGCCCTATGAGGGCAGGCGTTCCATATAATGTAGTTTTTTAAAACCGAAAGGCAAGAGCTATCTTGTCTAAAGTTGCGTACTATGGTGTATGTCAAAGAGTTATTGTCCTGATTGCCGACTGCTTACGTCGCATTGTATTTGCCCAAAACGTCCGAATTGTCCCACTTCCAGGCACTGGCAGTTGTTGATGCATCCGAATGAAGCACATAAACGCACCAACAGTGCTTTTCATGTTAAGAAACTATTGGCAGATCATGCATCGGTACTGGTTTGGCAGCGGACGCAGCAGGCGTCCATGAAAGACAGATTGTCTGCCTCTGGTATGGAACCGGTGCTTTTATTTCCTGATACCTTTGTGGCAGCAGGGACATTGTGTTCAGAGCTCTACCTTCCGGAATGGGCCGGACGTCCGTTATTGATTCTGGACGCGACCTGGCAGCAAGCCCGTAAAATGTATCGTCAATCCGACTGGCTTAAGACGCTGGATTGTTGGTCGTTACCGATGGATCAAAAAGCGAACTTTCCAGGGCTGTCCGGATTTCACTATCAGTTGCGGAAAAATCAACATTCGACGGGTTGTTCAACAATTGAAACCGTAGCATTTGCGATGAGCTTATTAGGTGAAGCGGATTCTGCGCGTGACATGCTTGGGTATTTCGATTTGTTCCAACGGGACGATAACGATCCGTCCCGTTTTCCTTAACCGGTTAGGGTTCATACAAGGTGGGCAAGGCCTAGAGGTTTAAGGGGTTCAAGATCTGGAGGTTCAGGGCGCTTCTATGCGCTCAACCAACCCGTAATGGGTTTGACCGGCTTTCTTCTGTTTAATTAGCTGCCAGTTGTTGGGCAGTGCCAGTTGTTCCAGTGGCTGTTCCGATTCAAGATAAATCCAACTGCGTGGCTTGAAAATTGAGAGGGCCTCCAGAGTTTGGCAACAGCTTTCTAACAGCTCTTTTCTGAACGGCGGGTCCAGAAACAGAATGTCGAAACGCTCCGACAAGCTATCCATTGGTGGTGTCTCTCCGTTGAATCCCGTCAATTGATAGCGGGATGGATCACACGACACCAATTCCAATTGCGAGCGTAAGGTGTTTCTGACGTCCGGATTCAGCTCATTAATATGTACAAAAGCGGCTCCTCGAGATAAGGCTTCGAGCGTCAGGGCGCCGCTGCCGGAAAACAGGTCAAGACAATGAGCACCTTCTATATAGGGAGACAGCCAATTAAACAGCGTTTCCCGCACCCGATCCAACGTAGGACGTAAGCCTTCTGCCGGATGGAACGCCAGTTTCCGGCTTCGCCATTCCCCACCAATGATGCGTAATGTCGATGGCGCGGGTTTGACGCTGTTGGGTGAATGTTTCGCGGGTTTTCGGCTTGTGCTGGGGCGTCGACGAGGCATGCTGATGCTGTTCCATTTCGATTGAATCTGTATTGATGTGCTTACAAGGTATGAAGGAACCAGATGAGAGGGATCAATACAATGATGATCAGCCAACGTTGTCTTGGCGTAGGACGAAACACGGATTTACGTTGTTTCGTGGGCTTGACGGGCCATTGATCGGTCATTGTAGCGACGGCTCCTGTGATTGCTTAAAGCAGTTACCTGTGATGCTGACCCTTTATGATATTACATAATAGTCTGGTCGTGTTAGGATAGGCACCTTGTTTTTTGTCCTCGCCACGAATCCGTGGTTTGAGCTTGATTGAGAAGAAGTGAATGAGCGAGCAGCAACCCAAGAAAGGCTTTTTTAGCCGGTTCAAGAAATCCGGAAAGAAATCGGACGACTCTCAACAACAGATTCAACAACCATCTCCACAAGATACTCAGCCGACAGCAACGCCTGCTGACTCGGTAGCGTCACCTTCTTCCTCTCAAGGTGTCACTCAATCCGTTGACGCACCTTCAGTCGACGTACCTTCCGTAGATGCGCCTTCCGTTGATGCTCATATGGGGGCAACTGAATCACCGGCACCTTCGGCTCCATCAAGGGCTCCGACTACTGACATGAATACGGATGATACGCCGACAGAAACAGCGCCTGTGGAAGAGAAAGGTCGCTTCCTGAAACGTATGAAGTCCGGGTTATCCAAGACACGTAAAGCGATGTCGAGCGGAATCGGTACGCTTTTGCTTGGTCGCCGCGAGATTGATGACGAGCTGTTCGAAGAATTGGAAATGCAGTTGGTGATGTCGGATGTGGGTGTTGCTGCAACACGTCAGGTCATTGATAACCTGGAACAGCGGGTAGAGCGTCAGGAAATGGCGGATGGCCATGCTTTGGTTCGTGCACTGAAACAGGAACTGGGGAATATTCTTGAGCCGTGTCAGACCGCATTGAATGTGACCAAACCTCAGGACGGACCTTTTGTCCTGCTTGTGGTCGGGGTGAACGGTGTAGGTAAAACCACCACCATTGGTAAGATGGCCAAATACTATCAGCAGCAAGGTAAGAGCGTGATGCTGGCTGCCGGTGATACTTTCCGTGCAGCGGCGGTTGAACAGCTGCAAGTATGGGGTGAACGAAACGATGTGCCGGTTATTGCCCAGCACACTGGTGCAGACAGCGCTTCGGTTATTTACGATGCGGTGGAAGCGGCCAAGGCGCGTGGTACCGACATCATCATTGCTGACACTGCAGGACGTTTGCATAACAAGAGCAATCTGATGGAAGAACTTTCCAAAGTCGTTCGTGTAATGCAGAAGTTGGACACTACGGCGCCGCATGAAGTCTTGTTGGTGTTGGATGCAGCGACCGGTCAAAATGCGTTGAGTCAGGCGGAGCAGTTCCGTAAGGCGGTTGGTGTCACCGGAGTTGCTTTAACCAAACTGGACGGAACGGCAAAAGGTGGGGTGATCTTTGCGATTGCCAAGCAGCTTGGTTTACCGATTCGTTTTATTGGTGTTGGGGAGCAAATCGATGATTTGCGTCCGTTCCGATCTGAAGATTTTGTTGAAGCCTTATTCGAAGATCTTGAAATTTAATCTGGTAGTAAACGATTGTCAGGAACGACATGATTAAGTTTGAGCAGGTGACCAAACGCTACGATACCGGCCAGGAAGCGCTGTCCAATGTTTCTTTTGAAATAGATCGAGGGCAGATGGTGTTTTTGACCGGTCATTCCGGTGCTGGTAAAAGTACCTTATTGAAGTTGATCATGCGCATGGAGATTCCGACTTCCGGACGAGTCCAGATAGCCGATCAGAATCTCGCCCAGCTCAGCAAGAAAGACATTCCTTTTTATCGTCGACATGTGGGGGTGGTGTTTCAAAACCATCAACTGCTGTTCGACCGTTCCGTGTTTGAAAACGTGGCGTTACCAATGCGAATCAGTGGTCACTCTGATTTGGAGGTTGGTAAACGCGTTCGGGCAGCTCTGGATAAAGTGGGCTTGCTGCACAAAGAAAAAGTGAACCCGATTTCCCTATCAACTGGTGAACAACAGCGTATTGGTATTGCCCGTGCAGTGGTCAATAAACCTGCGCTCTTATTAGCGGATGAGCCAACTGGAAACCTTGATCCTGAGCTCTCTCAGGAGATCATGTCACTGTTTCAAGATTTTCAGCAGGTGGGTGTGACGGTGTTGATTGCCAGCCACGATCACGAATTGATTCAGTCTATGGCGTTGCCGGTTATGACCCTCGCTGAGGGGCAATTGGTGCGTTTTAGTTAGGGGCCTGTATGTTTGGAAAGAAAGATAAGGCTCAGAAGTCCTCCGCCATGAAAGGTGCCACCGTCAAAGGTGGTACAAGGAAAGGTGCAACTCGTAAAGCGGATGTGGCTACACAACCCATCGGGACAAAAGCGCCATCGGCGAGCCCGCTCGGAAGTGGCAGCAAAGCCGCTGTTAATCGTTCCAAAAAAGAGGCGCTTCTCAAGGCTTCACAACCTAAAGATGGCAAGAAACCGGGTAAGTTATCCAAACCGTCCTCGTTAACCACTTTGTTGCGTTATCACCGGGAATGTTTGGCGTCCAGTTGGTCACGCCTGGATCACGCACGCCTAGCGACGGTGATGACTTCGGCGTTAGTGGCAGTGTCTCTGACCTTGCCGATGCTGTTACTGTTGATCGTTTCTAATCTTCAACAGTTGTCTTCGGGTTGGGAAGATCAGTTATCTCTGTCGGTGTATCTGAAACCTGAAGTATCGGAAGTTCAAACGACGAAGTTAATGACGCAGGTGCAATCCATAGCGGCTGTTGAGAAAGCAGCGCTGATTTCACCGGAGCAAGGACTGGAAGACTTTAAAAATGTGGCCGGAGCCGAATTATTGGGGCTGTTTGAGCAGAACCCTCTACCGGCTGTCATTGAAGTCGTTCCCAGAGTGGATACAGGGTCCGATGATTATCAATTTCAGATTGCTGAATTGGTTCGGGCGCTGGAAGCTTACCCTTCGGTGGATGAGGTCAGCTATGATTTGCAGTGGGTGCAGCGGCTGGTGAATTACGTGGGCCTGGCTGAACGTTTTGCTGTTTTGATAGGTGTGTTGTTGGCGCTGGGGGCTGTGTTGGCGATTAGTAATTCTATTCGTTTAGAGATTGAAAATCGTCGTCAGGAAATCATTGTGATTAAGCTTGTTGGTGGAACAGACAGTTTCATTAGGCTGCCTTTCCTGTACAGCGGTTTCTGGTATGGTGTTTTGGGTGCCACCTTGGCGACGATTTGTTTGTGGTTGATCGGTTGGTGGTTATCACCATTTGTGGGTCGACTTCTGACGCTTTATTCCTCGAATGCCGAAATTGATTATCTCGGACTTTTCGATGTATTCAAACTCTATTTTTGTTCTATAACCCTGGCTGTTGTAGGGGCTTGGTTGGCCGTATATCGCCATCTGGATGAGATTGAGCCCGAATAGTGTTCTTTCTTTTCTGAGCGCTTGAATCAGTCGATAAAATGGTTATATTTGATGTTGGTCAGTGGATGACGAAACTTTCCTTACAGTATGTAGTCCAACGTAATGGTTAAAAATTGGAAACAGGATAATTATGAGTAAACAGTTACTAGCCGTAGATATGACAACCCCGGGTGCAAACCTGGAAGCTTACATCTCGTCGGTGAGCGCTATTCCCGTGCTATCTATTGAAGAAGAGCGTGAATTGGCGGAACGTTTGCATTACCAAAACGACCTTGAAGCGGCACGCCAGCTGGTGATGTCTCATTTACGTTTTGTTGTTCATATTGCAAGAAGTTACTCTGGTTATGGCTTATCTCAGGCTGACCTGATCCAAGAAGGTAATGTTGGTCTGATGAAGGCCGTTAAACGCTTTGACCCGACAGTTGGGGTTCGCCTGGTGTCCTTTGCGGTACATTGGATCAAAGCCGAAATTCATGAGTTCATTCTCAAGAATTGGCGAATTGTTAAAATCGCTACCACTAAAGCCCAGCGTAAGATGTTCTTTAACTTGCGCAGCGCGAAAAAATCCTTGTCGTGGTTCACTAACGATGAAGTAAATGAAGTAGCCAAAGACCTGGGTGTAGAGCCTAAGGTAGTGCGCGAAATGGAAGGTCGACTGGCCTCTGTAGATACTTCTTTTGATGCGCCAGTGGATGCGGACGACGAATCAGCTCCGAATGCACCTGTGTATTATTTGGAAGACAAGAGTGCTGACCCGGCTACCTTGCTTGAAAACTCCGACTGGGCTGCAAACTCCAGCTCACGCCTTCAGGAAGCACTGGCAAATCTTGATGAGCGAAGCCAGGACATCTTAATGCAACGCTGGTTGAAAGAAGAGAAAGCCACCTTGCATGATTTGGCTGACAAATATCAGGTGTCTGCAGAGCGTATTCGTCAGCTTGAAAAAAATGCGATGAAGAAATTGAAAGCCGCCATAGAAGAAGAGGTTGCCTGACGGGGTGTTTTACCCGTAGTTGTTCATAGAACACTGAAAAACCGCTCTGGATTACCCAAGAGCGGTTTTTTTATGTCTGGTGATTGTCGTTCACAGGTTCCCAAGAGTTTTGTCGATTTTCTTGATGGGTGACTTTATATCTGAGGGAATCAATTTATAATGCCGATCAATTTTTTGCGATTAAAGTGGATCATTGCATGATGGTATTGGCAGCAATCAGTGGCTTTTTAGCGGTCGCGTTAGGCGCTTTTGGTGCGCATGCGCTGAAAGCAATATTGAGCCCTGAGATGATGGCTGTATATCAAACGGCGGTTGAGTATCACTTGATGCATTCGGTGCTATGGTTGTCGGTGTCGGGCTTGTCGTTGCATTTACCTCAGTTGAAATGGCTGACATACAGTGCTTGGGCATTAGCCGTTGGCATCCTTTTATTTTCCGGAAGTTTGTACTTACTTACGCTGACAGGTATTAAATCATTGGGAATGATTACACCAGTTGGTGGTGTAAGTCTGTTGCTTGGATGGTTAATGCTGGCACTGGCAGGACGAGAATTTTCTAACACGAAGTCTGTAGCAGGCTCGAACTAATTTACAGTATTGGGTAAAAACGATGTCGGATTCAATTGATCAGAACATGGCCGAAGATCAGCCGCGCAAGCGCACCATTCGGAGTTTTGTTAAACGTACAGGACGAATGACGGAAGGGCAGCAACGGGCTATGGATGATCATTGGGATCATTTGGGGTTGACTCATCAGCAGGGGCCATTGAATCCGGTTGAGGTCTTTGGTCGGGTTGCACCGCTTGTGGTTGAGGTCGGTTTCGGTAACGGTGATTCGCTGGTTGAAATGGCTCAGAAAGAACCAGAGAAAGACTTTATTGGCATCGAAGTGCATGAGCCGGGTGTTGGTCGTTTGATCAATAACGTGGTTCAGCTTGGGCTAACCAATCTGAGAGCCTATTGCCATGACGCTGTTGAGGTGTTTGAGGATTGCATTCCTGACCAGTCGATTTCACGGATGCAGTTGTTCTTCCCGGACCCTTGGCACAAGAAGCGCCATCATAAGCGTCGCATTGTACAACCGGAGTTTGTG
>JBFHTA010000081.1:0-14239 GCA_041590855.1 Pseudomonadales bacterium | reverse complement strand
TCACAAAGACGACCTCCAAAAACATTACATGGAGCGATACTTCAAAACCTCAGACATCGGCCTTAAACACCGTATTCCATCGACAGAATCGTATCTTGATTTGATTTGCCGTGGTTACGGCTGGGGAATGGCGCCGGACATTCAAAGCCGCCCACTGCTCGACTCCCACCAGGTGGTGGAGCTGGTTCCGGAACAAACGCTGGACATCCCCTTGTATTGGCACGTCTGGAACCTGAAAACCGAACTGAATAAATCGTTAACAGACAATATCCGACGATACGCCGAAACCATTCTGGAGCAGTAAAGACGCATAAAAGAAAACCCCATGAACCATCAGCTCATGGGGTTTTCTGATCCAGTAAATAAGATCAGGGCAGATTCGTTAAGCCCACATAATCTTAAATAATGTATCCGCGTTCATCGTGCTCACGCAGATCCAAACCTTCAGTTTCGGTATCTTTGTCCACACGCAAACCAAGCACAGCATCAATGATCTTCAAGATAATGTATGAAATGATCGCGGTATAAACAAAGGTAGCCACAATACCTAACACTTGCACACCAATCTGATCCAACATAGTAGGATTTACTTCAGCAAAACCTTGGCCACTGAACACACCCAGCTCGGTTGAAGCAAAAATACCTGCCAGGAAAGTACCCAAGATACCACCTACACCGTGCACCGGGAAAACGTCCAGAGAGTCATCAATCTTGAGGCCATTCTTGATCCAGGCGGTCATGAAATAGCACACGATGCCCGCTGTGAAGCCAATAATCACAGCACCACCTGGTCCAACAAACCCGGAAGCTGGCGTAATCGTGCCCAAACCAGCAACCATACCGGTCACAATCCCCAATACAGACGGCTTACCATGGCGAATCCACTCAATGGTCATCCACGCCAACGAACCACAGGCCGCTGAAATATGGGTCACCAACATCGCCATACCGGCATCGCCGTTCGCAGCTAATGCGCTACCCGCATTAAACCCAAACCAGCCGACCCACAACATACCGGCACCGGTTACGGTCATTGTTAAGTTATGCGGAGGCATCGGCGTTTTACCATAACCATTACGATTACCCAGTACCATAGCCGCAACCAAGGCACCGACACCCGCCGTAATATGTACTACTGTACCGCCCGCGAAGTCCAGTAGGCCCTTTTGAGCCAACCAGCCACCGCCCCAAACCCAGTGGGTAACAGGCACATACACCAACAACAACCATACGGCACTGAAAATCAGCATGGCAGAGAACTTCATACGTTCCGCAAACGCACCCACCATCAAAGCAGGAGTAATAATGGCAAAGGTCATTTGGAACATCACAAAGACGGATTCCGGAATATCACCTGACAGCGTTTCTTCCTGCACACCCGCCAAAAACACATTGGAAAGACCGCCGATCCAACTATTCAAGCTACCGCCATCAGTAAACGCCAAACTATAGCCAACGATCATCCACAACAAAGACGCCACACAAGCAATCGCAAAGCACTGCATCAACACAGACAATACGTTCTTTACGCGTACCAAGCCCGCATAAAACAGTGATAGCCCCGGTAGCGTCATCATTAACACCAACGCCGTGGACGTTAGAATCCACGCAGTATTCGCGCCGTTTAACTCATCAGCCATAGCCACAGATGGCAACAGACCTGCACCAACAAGGAGCAGAATTTGTTTAACAAAATTCACGTTCTTTCCCCTAAAACTGTTTTTAATCGAGAAAATTAGATATCAAGATATGAGTGTATTGATGCTACAGCGCAGCGTCGTCCTGCTCGCCAGTACGTATGCGTACTACACGCTCAAGATCAGCAACGAAGATCTTTCCGTCACCAATCTTATTGGTATTCGCTGAATTAATGATGGCGTCAATCACCGAGTCTACTTGCTCATCCGAGACAGCGACCTGGAGTTTCACCTTAGGAACAAAATCTATGATGTACTCTGCACCTCGGTAAAGTTCAGTGTGGCCTTTCTGGCGACCAAACCCCTTTACTTCTTCAACAGTCAGCCCCTGCACGCCAACATCGGCCAAGGCTTCTCGCACATCATCCAACTTAAAAGGTTTGATAATTGCTGTTACTAGTTTCATGCCTCCCCCATAGAGTGCACTTAATCAATTAATTATTATAAAACGCATCGTTATGGGGCATACAAAAATAGGGCCAATTTCTTAAAACCCAGTATTTATCGATAATATAGAGAATTTACGCCTCAGAAAGAGGCGCAATACAGAACCAATATGAAGCACACAATAGAATAACGCACCAATTTTGTGCTTCGTTTTTAATTAAACATACCCAAATTAGCGCATCAATCGACCAAACTTTTGGCATCTTTTGCGACGAGTTCAGACCCCAACATCAACATACGCAGCTGGGTGATCATTTCTTCGCCCATTAACTTTTTCTGTGCCTTAGTCTTATCCAAAGCATCTGCACCTTGGTTGAATACAATCGTTACCATAGCCTGGGCCACCAAATCGTGACGATAAAGCGTCTGGCCTCGCATCTTGGCTTGCGCTGCCAAATGCTCTGTTAATTCAGAAACAAAGTGCTCTATTTCTCTTTGAATGGCCTGTCTTAATTCCGCAGAAATACCTGCCTTTTCACGAAGCAACAAGCGATACAGATTAGGATTGGAGTGCAAAAACTCCAGGAAGGTTTCAACAGACGTTCGAATGGCTGTGCCATTTTCTGCAATGCGTTTTCGAGCTTTGCGCATCAGCTGTCGCAAAGACAAACCGGCTTCATCCACCAGTGCCAGCCCCAGTTCATCTAAATCCTGAAAGTGACGATAAAAGGAGGTAGGTGCGATACCCGCCTCTCGAGCAACTTCCCGCAAACTCAAATTGGAAAACGCCTTATCCTGACCAATCTGCTTTAATGCGGCCTCCATAATCGCGCGACGGGTTTTTTCCTTCTGCTCTGCTCGTATTGACATACTACTTCCAAAGTTAATAAGTCTGTTGGGATAACACTACAAAGAGTTTGTAATGGGCAAGGCGGAAATTGTATTCTGGTTTTTAAATAACAACAAATGGGACACCCCGGAATGCAACGCTTATTTTTTTGCTTTTTGCTGCTAACTCCTGTTTTCGGTCACGCAGACCAAGTCAAAACGACGCTTTCTTCTGAAACACCGTCATCTGAAACCTCAGAACCAGCGACATCAGCACAGGAAGTCAAAACGGATCACCACGTGGCCAATACCTCAGACGAGGCCTCCAGCGCAGCAGACCAGAACGCACAACGCGAAATCACTCAAAAAAGCATTCAACAATTGAACTTGCTGTTTAACAACACCTATCAAAAAGCCGAATCTGAGCTAAGTAAGAGCGGAACCTTTACCCCCTTTGGTGCTATCGTCAGCACGTCCGGAAATATCAACTTCATTCAGGTAAACAACGAGATTGGGGCAGAACCTGAAAAAACCGTGAGCGCGATTCAATCAACAATGATCAATCTGGCAAAAGAACAAAAAATCTTTGCCTGCGCTGTTTACTATATGACCAGCGATCTACCAACGGTTGACGGCGTTTTTGAAAAAGCCATTATCGGAAAACTGGAACACGCCAGCGGAGTGGCCCTGGCCATTGCAACGGAAGTGAGCGTCATTAATGAAGTTGTCAGCTATTCACCACCCGTAACATCTGAAATACCTTCAGAGGTCTTTTATTGGGCATACCAAACTAAAGTTGGAAAAACGGAATAAGTTACTCTCAAGTCCCAATTAACTGCTTTTTCAGGACAAAGTCTTGGGTAGAACATTGATATTTACGGCCATTCATATACCCTTTAGAAGACCTTAACAAAAAATAACAAAAAAAACGAAGGAACGCTCTATGACTAGCTATCTCAAAAGAGCTGGACTATCTCTAACGCTCTTAAGTTTGCCTATCGCTGCATCAGCGGATCTAACGCCATTAAATGATGAGTTTTTAGGTGAAACTGTAGGTCAATCGGGTATTTCGATTGAACTCGAAACCAAGATCAATATCGGGGAATTCCGATATACCGATGAGGGTAGTATCGCGCTGGAAAACGTTCAGTTTGGCGGTGCTAACAAAAACACTTTCTTTGGTCGAACCATCAGCTCAATCAACCCTAGCGACAAGCTGGATGAAATGAGAATCGACATCGACTCTAACAACAATGGTGACCTGTTAATCAACATGGGCGCAACCTCAACCTGTATTGGTTGTGTGGGTACCTCCCCTGTAGATTTCGGACTTTCGTTCGACACTATGAAGCTGATCAGTCAAGACAACCAAACGTCTTCTACTGTGATTCAAGATTTCAGCATGACAGGTTACTTTACTGCGGCATACATGCAGATCAAAAATGACGGTAATACCGGTCAAATCAATGCCAAGATTTCTTTTGCTATTGATGACATCGACATGAAAATCCCGACCTTGGGTATGACCATCGAAGACATGTACATTGCAGGTAGCGGTTTCCATGAAGACCAAGAGCTTGGTTTCTTCGACATTGCTAACAGTGGTGCAGTAGCACGTCTGACCATCGAAGCAGTAGACGGCTACTCAACAGGTGCCACTACGTCTGACGATGTACTGAGTATCTCTCTCTACGGAAACGGTGGTGTAGACACGCCTTTCGAAGCTGATATGGGCTTTGGCAATATCGAAATCGGTAATGCGTCGATCGGCAGTGTGAAAATTGATGACCTACAGTTGCATGGAACTAAGCTCCACATCTTTGGCCATTAATTGACCACCTCTTTGTTAAGGTAAAAACCCCGCATTTCGCGGGGTTTTTTATTACTATTTCACTTCAAGCACTTCAATCTGTTGACCGGCAGCCACATATTCCGAAGTATCCGCCTCAACCATCTTAGGAAAATCAATCGGATCAAAGGCCGTATCTCCGTCTTCCACGGGTCGCCCGGTAATCTCTAGCTCTGTGAAATTATATTTGGTGGTATCCGCCATGTGCGACAAAGTAAGGTTTTGCATGGCACGGAACATATTCTCCAAACGCCCCGGGAACTGTTTATCCCACCCCTGAAGCATCTGCTTAATCGCCTGACGCTGCAGGTTCTCCTGCGAACCACAGAGATTGCAAGGAATGATCGGGAACTGCTTGGCCTGCGCATAGCGCTCAATGTCTTTTTCTTTGCTGTACGCCAGAGGCCGAATCACAATGTGCTTACCATCATCTGATAGAAGCTTTGGCGGCATACCTTTCATCTTGCCACCGTAAAACATGTTCAACATCATAGTTTCCAGAATGTCATCACGATGATGCCCTAATGCAATCTTGGTCGCGCCAATGCGCTCGGCAAAGCCGTACAAGGTACCTCGACGCAAACGGGAGCATAACGCGCACGTAGTCTTACCTTCCGGTACCTTCTCTTTAACGATGCTGTACGTATCTTTATTGATGATGTGATAGCGAATACCCAGCGCTTCCAGATACTCGGGTAAGACATGTTCCGGAAAGCCAGGCTGCTTCTGATCCATATTCACCGCAATCAGCTCAAAATTGACCGGCGCGCTGTGTTGAAGATTCATCAGAATATCCAACAAGGTATAACTGTCTTTACCTCCGGACAAACACACCATCACCCGATCGCCTTCTTCAATCATATTGAAATCAGCGATGGCCTTTCCTACGTCACGACGAAGACGTTTTTGGAGCTTATTAAGTTCCAGCTTTGCTTTTTGTTCGGCAGGCGTTAGGGTTGTCATAGAAGCCTCTTTTTACAGCTAAATAGTGAGATGGGCGCGAAGTATATTCGGAGCGAATGAAGAACCGCGAAAACAAAGCGCGGTTTTACCGAAAACTGTTCGAAAAGTAAACCGATATTCCACAGCATTGGCAAGAAACCGATGGTAGATAGAGCACAATCAACAGAACGCCCATGAATTCATTTCTTGAACATCAATCGCATACGCCTTGGTCCAGAGATGCTCTGACGCGACTCGACCAAGCCGTGGATCACATTCTTACCAACCACCCTAACGGGCTGTCTTTGTATGAATTAATCAAGCAGTTGGCCCAACCACCTCATGCTGTGTTGGATGAGCGTCCACTTTCCGGATCGACCGCTTTGTTTGAAACCAACTTTGTGGTGATGAATTCTTTATACCGGCAGCAAACAACACGACAAGATGCCCGCTATGAAATTTCATCGCTCAAGGTTTGCAAGACGCCAATGACCGCAAAAGATCAGACCGAGACTCAACTCTCACAGGTCGATGAACTTGCTACGTATTATCTTGATTGGCAGAACTTTAATCAGACGGAAGAAGACATCGAAGCACTGTTAAACAGCTTTTGGGAACGCATGCTGCTGGTTAACTTTGAAGACAGCGATTTAGCCACCCTCGGGCTGGTTCACCCCGTCACTGTGGCAGAGATCAAGCAACGCTATAGACAACTCAGCCAGCAACATCACCCCGATAAGGGCGGTGATGCTGACCGGTTTGTAGAAATCCAGCAAGCCTATCAACGACTCACTGGTGGTTAGTCTTGTATTATTGATGAGCGCGTTCAGCAATCAGCGTATCCACCACTGACGGATCAGCCAAGGTGGAGGTATCCCCCATGTTCTCCAACTCGTTACAGGCAATCTTGCGCAGAATACGACGCATGATTTTACCCGATCGGGTTTTAGGCACAGCCGGTGCCCACTGAATCACATCGGGCACAGCAATCCCGCCAATTTCAGAGCGCACGAATTGCTTTAATTCCTGAACCAACTCATCGGACTCCTGATACCCCTGCTTAAGGGTTACATACGCATAAATGCCTTGCCCTTTGATCTCATGCGGATATCCGACCACAGCCGCCTCTGACGTCGCAGGATGCGCCACTAAGGCACTTTCAACTTCTGCCGTGCCCATGCGATGACCGGACACATTCAATACGTCGTCCACACGCCCGGTAATCCAGTAATAGCCGTCTTCGTCGCGACGTGCTCCATCCCCAGAAAAATAGTAGCCCTTATAAGTCGAGAAGTAAGTATCAATAAACCGCTGGTGATCACCATATACGGTTCTCATTTGCCCCGGCCAACTGTCCTTCATGATCAAATTACCTTCACAGGCGCCTTCCAGTAAATGACCTTCGTTATCGACAATACCCGGTTTCACCCCAAAAAACGGACGCGTCGCCGATCCGGGTTTCACCGGAGTGGCCCCAGGTAACGGGGTAATCAGCACACCGCCGGTTTCGGTTTGCCACCAAGTGTCTACGATGGCGCAGCGCTCATCACCCACCACATGGTAATACCACTCCCAGGCCTCCGGATTGATGGGTTCACCCACCGTACCTAACAAGCGCAAACTTTCACGGGAGGTCTGTTTCACCGGCTCATCGCCTGCCTGCATCAAGGCACGGATTGCAGTAGGCGCGGTATAAAAGACATTCACCTGGTGTTTATCCACCACCTGCCAGCAGCGCGAGATATCCGGATAGTTTGGTACCCCTTCAAACATCAAAGTAATGGCACCATTAGCCAGCGGGCCATACACAATGTAGCTATGGCCGGTAATCCAGCCCACGTCGGCAGTACACCAATACACATCACCTTCATGATAATCAAAGATGTACTCATGCGTCATCGATGCATACACCAAATATCCACCGCAGGTATGTAATACCCCTTTTGGTTTGCCCGTTGAGCCCGAGGTATACAGGATAAACAAGGGATCTTCGGCGCTCATTTCTTCCGGTGCGCATTCATCTGAAGCGGCTTCGGTAATGTCGTGATACCAAACATCCCGATCCGTGTGCCACTCAATCTGTCCGCCGGTACGTTGGAACACCACCACCGTTTTAACCAGCTCAGTACCCGGTTTGGCCAGAGCCTGATCAACATTATTCTTTAATGGAATGGTTTTACCGCCACGAACGCCCTCGTCCGCTGTGATGATACAGTTGGACTGACAATCCTGAACCCGCCCGGCAATCGATTCCGGAGAAAAGCCACCAAAGATAACCGAGTGAATGGCACCGATTCGTGCACATGCCAGCATGGCCACTGCAGCTTCAACCACCATAGGCATGTAGATGGTCACTACATCCCCTTTTTTAATGCCCTGTGCTTTTAGCGCATTCGCCAGACGACACACCTTGTGATAAAGCTCACGGTAGGTCACCTTTGCATCCTGACTCGGGTCATCCCCTTCCCAGATAATTGCGGTCTGGTCACCTCGCTCGGCCAGATGACGATCCAAACAACTGACCGTGGGATTCAATGTCCCATCAAAAAACCAACGAATATGAACATCCTCATGCGCGTAGGAGACGTCCTTAACCTGACTGTAGGGTTTCATCCACTCAATACGCTTGCCGTGCTCAGCCCAAAACCCTTCCGGATCATCAATCGAAGCCTGATACATGGCTTGGTATTGAGCATCATTTAATAATGCACGCTCTGAGAAGTACTCATTGACGGGGTAAGTTCTAATTTCGCTCATGTGTGAATCCCTTCCTAACTTTTTTTATATGGACCGGGTTTATATGGAACCGAGTTTATATGGATCTGACTTCAAATGGATCAGATAAAATCGAGTCGAGTGTTATATACCTTAGAGATATCTTTGCGGAAACGCTGAATAAAAACAACGTAACACACGCCGTGAACGGTGTGCTTTTTCGTCATTTTATCCGTGAGTCACCACCCCTTGCCGTAACCAGGCTTGTACCCGCTGTTTTAATTCTTCTTTGCGGACCGGCTTGGCAATGAAGTCATTCATACCAGCACTGACACAACGCTCCTGATCGTATTTCAAAGCATTGGCTGTAATTGCAATGATCGGGGTCTCGCCTTGCTCCTGTTCACGTTCGTAGAGGCGGAATTGCTGGGTCACTTCGTAACCATTCATTTTGGGCATTTGTACATCCATCAGCACCAGGTCATACACCTCTTGCTTCAGTAACGCCAACGCCTTTTCTCCATCAGTGGCGATCGTGACCTCGTGTCCCCACTTATTCAACATGGTTTTAGCTACCATAAGATTAACGTCATTATCTTCTACCAAGAGAATACGCCCTTTAAGGGCCTGGTCCGCCTGGCTAACAACGACAGGAGCAGTGGCTATGTCCGGTGGGGTTGCAATACTCCATATAAAGAGCAATTCGAAACAGGAGCCATGCCCCGGTTGGCTATCTGCATGAATGGAACCGCGCATCATATCCACCAACCGCTTGGTGATGGAAAGCCCTAACCCTGTACCGCCAAATCGACGGGTGGTGGAACCATCGGCCTGACTGAAGGCGTCAAAAATCCCCAATAATTTATCCGCTGAAATACCAATTCCAGTATCCACTACTTTAATTTTGAACTTTGAGATGCCGAGCTCCCGATCAACTTCCAGACACTCTGTAATGACCTTCACCTGTCCTTGCTCGGTAAATTTAATGGCATTGCCAATCAGGTTCATCAATACCTGACGCAGACGCAATGCATCCGCTTCCATGAAATCCGGTACTTGGGGATCAAGCGACACCACCAAATCAATGTTCTTTTCAATGGCAGATCCTCTCAGTAAATTAATCACAGAGGTAATAACCTGACTGATGTTAATTGGCTCCTGATGAAGCTGCATTTTCCCGGCTTCAATCTTCGACAGATCGAGAATGTCGTTAATTAATGACAACAACCCCTGCCCGGATTCATTAATTTGCTCAATATACGACTGTTGCTCATGGGTCAGGTCTGTATCTTCCAAAATCTGCGCCATTCCCAACATACCATTCAACGGCGTGCGGATCTCATGGCTCATGTTTGCCAGAAAATCCGACTTCGCACGATTGGCGATGTCCGCCTGCTTCTTGGCTTGCTCCAATTGCCAGGCCGACTCTTGCAACGAACTGGTCCGCTCATTTACCTTGGCTTCCAGGTTTTCCTTGTTCTCTTCCACCTCACGATAGGCAGCATGAATGTTAGCGACCATCGAATTAAAATTTTGGTAAAGCGTGGCAATTTCATCATTGCCCTCATAGTGCACATTCACATGCCAACGCCCCTGACCTATGTTTTCGCTGACCTGACTTAACGCCCGAATGGGCCGCACGATGAAGTAATCCATCACCAGATAAATCAGCAAATACGACGTTAACAACACCAGCGCCCCAACGATGATTAACATCACCCCATGACGCTGATTGAAGAAGGACCCAGTGTGATTATCGAGCGCAGTCACCAGCCAAAGCCCTTCCTGGATTGCATCAGCTTTTACTAAAACATCAGGGATTTGATCGCCAACACTCGATGTACTCTGATTCATGACCCGAGATCCACCAACCCCGGCACGCTTAATACTGTTCACGCAATCCATGGCCGGTGAATGTTGATGAGTGTCGGAATGAGAGACTTCAAAGATTCGCTCCCCCTCTTCGGTGCAGAGTAAAAAGTGAATGCCCTGGGTGTAGGCCAGAGACTTCAAGCTGGGGAAAACAGAATCCAGTACCGCACCAAACAATAAGGTGTACTTCAGGGGAGCTGCGGATTCCTGTGAGGATGGGAGCAATTGAATTGGTAAGGCTTTCAAAATCACATACTGACGAGTGGTTTTGTTGAAATAGTTCAGCGACTGCACCTGACGATCAGGCATAACCTGCTGATGCAAGGCCTCCAATTCCAATGGCGTTAACAAAGTATCCTCTGAACGAGCCAACACCTGCCCCTGATGATTTAACACCGCAAGCAGACTCAGTGAAGGAAACAAATTGACTGCACGCGAAAAGCGCTGTGACAATTGTTCAATCATTGGTTGAGTACTTTGTTGATTCAACTCCGCCGAAATAAAGGCACTAAAACTGGTGTCTTCAGCAAAAAAATTCAGTTTCAGTGCCACATCACGGTCAAGTTGAGTAACGGAAGCCGCTGCCTCCTTTGCGATGGCAGCTAATTGCGTGGCCCGGATATCCTGCATTTGTTCATGCAGGTGATCCAAAGACAGCTTGCCGACCAACAATAAAGGGACAATGACCAACGGCATCAAAATTAGGGCTAATTTTACTCGCAGTGGCATAAAGGGTTTCTCAGCAAAGACAAAAAACTACTGCTAATGTGTCTCGTCTTAATTGTATAATTATTGTTTTTGTAAACTGGATTTAGCTTAAGGCGCCCTAATGTCCCTCGATATCGCTCACCAACAACTCGAAGAAATCTTATCTTTACCTGAATTAGAAGAAGATGCCCTGGATTACATGGGCTGCCTGGGTGCCTTAGCTGCTTTCGTGATAACCCCGAAAGACATAAGCATTAAAAATATCACTGATCACGTTCTAGATGAAGCCGTCAATGCATTGAATGAGACTCAGACGACGCAATTACATCAAGCCATCGAAACAATTCTTCACGATATCCAACTGCAATTGGAAGGCGAACATGAAGTTCATTTGCCATGGATGGAAGAGGAAGACGATGAAGACGCCATTATCTCCTGGGCGGCTGGTATGGTCGAAGTGGTATTGGCTTACGAAGACCTTTGGATGAGCAAGCAACACGAAGAAGATGCCACTCAGTTGCTTATGCCAATCTTCACCATCTCCGGTATTCTTGAAGAAGAAACACAGGACATCTCCACCAACGATCAATTATTCAGCCAGTGGATCGAAGAAATCCCGGAACTCTTGATTGATCTGTTTTTATTATTCCGGGTGGAAGAAGAAAAGAAAGGTCCACCAAAACACGTGTACGGTGCCGCAAAGAACACCAAGAAAAAGCGTGGTAGCCGGGGCGGCAAAAAGAAATAGCTTCTGCAACGACGTTTCAAGCCAGGGGCGTTTACAAACAGAACCTGGCTCGAACGGACGCCCCGTCGTTATAAAACTCCACAGACTCGCAGAGATATCGAATCAAGCCTAAACCTCGGCCATGACTCAGCGAATCATTTTCCGGCCGGGTCGTGACTTCCGCCACATCAAATCCCTTCCCAGAATCAGACAACTCAATGTCCAGATAGGCCTGCCCAAGCTTGGAATGCAAATGGGTTTCCAGCGTGATCCAATCACGATCGGATAATTCAAACAAGCGCTCTGCCCTAAGCTGTTCATAACGCTCCAAACCTTCTACCGAATCCTTTAATTCCGACTTCAACCGCAAAATCCCGTGTTCCAGGGAATTGCTGTACATTTCGTTCAGAACTAAACGCAACAGATCTTTGCGAACTGCTTCACTGAAGAAGGGTTCCACCATGGCCACAATAGAATCGACACAGCGAATGTCCGACAGTTGCTCCCCTTCAAAGCGCCAATTCATAGTACATGGCGTGATTTTATGATCGACCTGGGTTTCAGTTACCGGCTCATCCGCCCAGTCCACATGCCCAAAGTTTAATTCCACCAAGGATACATCATCGTATTCCTGATCAACCGCACAGAAGCCCTTCCAGTGTTCTATCACGCCTCTCAGGCCACGCAATGCATTGCCTTTAACCGCTGACACCAACCCATCGATACCATACATATCACCAGTATTTGATACCGCTTCGGTAATACCATCCGTATAAGCGTAAAGGATGTCTGTAGGCTCCACCGCAATGACTTTGACATCATCTTCAAAATCATTATCACCAACCATGCCTAATGGTAAATGTAGGGGCTCCAATATCTTGATAGCCACATCAATTTCAGTCTCCGGAGAGTCATCTGACGGATCTTCGTTGTCCGGGTCCACGTTAGGCGAAGCCAACAGAATGTCCGGCAAACCGCCTTGCCATAGCGTCAACTGCGAACCGGTTTTGTTGACTTCCAATACGGCAGCCGCACAAAACATATGGCTAGGAAGAATCGACCATAACTCACGATTAATTTCACGGGCAATATCACTGACCGCTTCCCCTTTCGCAGACATCTGGAAAAATATCTGAGACGTCGGAATCGCCCCGATTGCAGCAGGCAAACCATGCCCGGTGAAATCGCCCAGCAGCAAATACAATCCGCCAGACGGGGAACGATTGTAGAGAAATAAGTCGCCACTGAAGACAGAGGCCGAAGACAAGTAATGTGAAAGATTGGTGCAATGATTCGGGTTTTTCTCCATCACGTTGGAAAATACCCGTTGCGCCATTAACTGCTCTTGTTGAATACGACTGTTGTGGAACGTCAGCGCATCGTTCTTGTCATTTAACTGCCGGTATAACTCAGCCACCCGTCGGTGAGCCCGAATCTTGGCTTTCAGAATGACTTCATTAAAGGGTTTGGTTAAAAAATCTTCACCGTCGTCCAAACAGCGGGACAGGGATTCAAGATCGGTTTTCGCCGTTAAAAAGATAATCGGAATATGGCGATTGCCCGCCTGTTCCTTAATTTTTCGAGCAGCCTGATAGCCATCAATGCCAGGCATCATAATGTCCATCAGAATCAGATCCGGTTGCTCCTGAATGTACAACTGAATGGCCTGTTCACCATCCGACGCCATATGGTATTGATAACCCTCGTCTTCCAGAATGAAGCTTAACAGTGTGCGATTGATCTCCTGATCATCCACAACCAATACCTTCATTCCCACCTCCTTTGGTTACCGTCAGCTGAAATCCTTTGCCGTTGTCAGTGGGCATCAAAGCCCTGTTCAACTAGCAATCTCAACCTATAAACATTGACCTGACCGGCCGATACTAAAAACTCAAGCATCAACTCACTTGTATTCATTGTCAACTTTAATAGACTGTGAAGAATCCGCTTAGGGCCTGACAAGGTAACGAACTTGGAAAAAAAGAAGCACCCCATTTTACACTGGAGCCTGTTAATCATCGGGTGGTTAGCCGTTGTATTAGGCGTTTTGGGGATCTTTCTGCCCATATTGCCAACGACCCCATTCCTGCTCTTGGCCGCTGCTTGCTTTGCCAGAACGTCTGATCGTTTTTATCAATGGTTAGTCGATCACCCAAGACTGGGTGGCTACATCGCAGCCTACCTTGACGGTCGGGGTCTGCCGTTCAAAGCCAAATGTTATACCTCGGCATTGATCGTGATCATGATGTCGTTGAGTGCATGGCTTGTTCAACCGCCAATTTGGGTGATGGTATCTATGGCGCTGATTGCTATAGGTGTCTCCTGTTACTTGTTCCGGTTACCAACACTGGAACCGGACAGCACCCGAATCAACGAGTTACCTGATCACGCTACACCTTCGGATACCAACACAGACCCTTCGGCATCGAATCAGCCAAGCGCTTCTGCAACCACTAATCCAGCAACCACTAATCAGCAACCACGAATTCTACGAGCACGAATCATCAATCGAAT
>JBFHTA010000080.1:0-14359 GCA_041590855.1 Pseudomonadales bacterium | reverse complement strand
TGCGATCTTCCAAGTCGCGCACTGTTTCCTGTAATCCCAAGTGCTCTATCAGTTCAGCACCTTCGTCTTTGATGAAGGTTATCAATGCCTGACGATAATCTTCCAAGCGAATGGCATTGAAGCCTTTGTTGCGTCGGCTTTTTTTAATGCGCTTTGCCGAAGTCAGAATGCGATTAAGAAATTGGTTTTGGGTGTCTTGCTTGATTGAGAACTTTTTCAGTTCTGCTGCTGCAGTGAAGAAAATTTGTCGACGCTCACTCTCAATTTCTGGTGAGTCGGGAATGTCTTTGTGCGATACCTTTCCTTCCGCAATCAGTTTGTAAGCCAGTGCCTGAATTAAAATCTGGAGATTAACAGCCTGGCCCATGTCGTGTTCGATACTGTGGAATAACGAGTAGTGACGACCCTCAAAGCCGCAGTAGCCCATTTTTCGGAACTCTCGTAACTTGAACAGTAAATACATGGACATGTTTTTGTCGAAGATGCCCATTTTGTCCAAATCATCTTTCAGTAGATCCTGATTTCCTAGCTGACCGTCCAATGCCGCATGCGCTTCGGTACTCAGTAGCGCGGCAGGGTAATCAATCAGTCTAAAATCCGGAACAAAGTCCCCTTTTAATCCCAGAGAAGAACTGACTGTTTGATCGACGAAGTTCGGCCCGAACGGGGTGATAGGGCGGCCGATGAACTTAATCTTGGCTTTGTTTTTCCAACGTCTCCAGAACATCCGTAAGTGAGTGAAATCCAGTTCGTGAGGTAAGAAACCCAACACGGTTTCAGGGTGAAACTGCTCGAAATCAATTCGATAGGGTGCGGCGGAGTAGGTGCCTACGAACAAGGGTAAAAAGTGCTCGGTGATCTTAATAACTAAATCGCCCAACAGTTTTTCGTGCGCTTCGTTGAAGGCGTTGCTGTCGTCTTCTAAGGCGTGTTGTATTTTCTTGCTGCCTAGGCTGATGTGCGTACCGTTATTTGCCAAACTGATGTTGGAAGTATTGGGCAAAATAATCAGGTTGGAATTGATGATTCCTGCATCTCGCAATTTTGCCACTGCATTTAAGTGTGATCGACTGAGCACCTGATGACACAGCGCCATATAAGCGTGTTTCTCTTCACCTTTGTCCCAACCGGATAAACAGGGGCTCATGAACAATGCGCGATAGAAATTATCTGAAATACAGTCATTCAGCTGTTTTTGTCGGCTGGGTGGGTGTGGTGAGAAAAAAATCAGGGCTTTTTGATGGAAGCTTTCCAGGCCGAAGTGTTTGTTGGCGTACTCTGTTAACAGGTGTGTGAACAAGAACCGATGAGAGGTTTCTCTGGAAAGTTGCAGCCCTAGCCCTTTGTCTTTCTTCAAATTAAGTACTTTGAAGGAGTGGGTTTCAGGGGAGGTATTGTCGTTCGAGAAATTGTCGAGCAAGGTCATTCCTTGCTGGCGAATATCTTCTGGTAATGCGTGCTTCTCTGCCAGGATATCTGCCAATGATAATCTCACTAGATAACTGATCGGCACGCGGACCCAAGGCTGATCGTTTTCCATAAACAAAAAGCTGGAACTGTCGCTGCGTTGCAACGTTTCCTGGGATTTCTTGTCTGCTTTCAAATCGTAATTGAATATTTGAAGACTGTTGGTATTCAGTTTTTCCAGAGGAAAGCGTACCCAGCTGTTTTCCCAAATATTCGATTCGTTATCCAGGTATTGGTTAAGTTGTTCTAGCGCAGTGTCTGGTACATCGCCCGTTTGAGAGCGACGAACAATATTTGCATAGTAGGATGAGTTTTTGATAGTGCAGGGTAAGTCGACATGATTTTTATCGCCAACCACTGCCACTTGTAACTCTGTTTCTGAGCCGGCAGTGATGTCGTCCGCAGAAAAAGGCAGGGTGTCGATGTGATCGGGGTTAATCCCCAAGAGTTCACAACAGATTTTTTCGTTCAGGAATTCACTGTTCTTATGTGCCTGCTTATGATCAATCTGTTGAAGATAGGTCGGATTTTCACGGCTATTGGACATCTTTTGCCCGACTCCTGTTACTGTTTTGTTAGGAGTCTATGGCGATTATGTGTACAAAATTTGGCCGTTCGTTGAACAAGATATGACTGTTTTGTTGCTAAAGTGTGACAGTCGATCTGGGGTGGTTTTTATTTCTTTAAGGGAAAGAAGGACTTAGAAGCGTGGGATTATGAGATCATCTGGCTTTGTTAAAGCTGTGTTAGGCCTCACCAGTTAAGGGCACTTAGGAAAGGCTGCCTCCTAAGAGGCAGGGATAATTCGTGCAGACTTGATAATATTCTCTTTCACTTGCAGAATTTCGACGTAGTAGTTACCCAGTTTTAAACTGAGATTAGCGTCCGGAATGTACTCCAGGTACTCCACAATTAAGCCGTTAATGGTTTTTGGTCCTTCAGTAGGTAATGACCAGCCAAGTGCTTTGTTGATGTCCCGGATGGCTGCGGTGCCGTCAATTATGTAGGAACCATCATTCTGCGGGGTAATGTCCTGATTGAAGGTGGCGATATCGGTAGTGAACTCCCCAACGATTTCTTCAAGAATATCTTCCAGGGTCACTATGCCCTGTACATCACCATATTCATCAACCACCAATGCTATTCGACGTTTTTCTTTTTGGAAATTGAACATTTGGGTATGCAATGGTGTGCTCTCCGGAACAAAATAAGGTTCGCGAGTCGCCTGCATAATCATGGATTTGGTTAGCTGGTTTTCATTTAAAAAGCGGTTGATGCTTCTTAAGTGAACGATACCCACTACTTTATTGATGTCTGATTTATACACCGGCATGCGGGTATGCTGACTGTGTCGGATTCGCTCAATGATTTCATCAATTTCCAGGTCTAAATCAATACCTACCACTTCGTGACGGGGCACCATGATGTCATCAACGGTAACTTTTTCCAGGTCGATGATGGAAACCAGCATGTCTTTGTATTTGGGCGAGATCCGTTGGCTGGATTCAAACAGTACGGTTCTCAGCTCTTCTTTACTCAATGCATCTGTGCCTTCGTCGCTGGTTTTGATACCCAGCAAGGAGAGCAAAAACTTGGTAATCAGGTTCAGTAGCCAAATGACGGGATACAGTAGTTTTAATAGAAACGCCAATATGTAGGACGCGGGAAAGGCAATCCGTTCAGGGTGCAACGCGGCTATGGTCTTGGGGGTTACCTCGGCAAAGATTAGCACAACAATCGTCAAGGCTGTGGTGGCAATGGCGATACCTGCATCACCCCATAGTTGAACTGCAATGATGGTTGCGATAGCAGATGCAAGAATGTTAACGAAGTTATTACCAACAAGAATGACGCTGATAAGCTTGTCAGGCGTTTTAAGTAATTTTTCAGCATTGCGCGCACCGCGATTACCTTGCTTGGAAAGGTGCTTCAAGCGGTAGCGGTTGAGCGACATCATGCCGGTCTCAGAGCTGGAAAAGAACGCAGAAAGAATGATCAGAAAAACTAGAAATGCACTCAACAGCGCGATGGGGTACTCGTTCAAGGATTATTAGACCTAATAAGCTAATTTGTTGAAATTGTTAAGCACAATGGAGTATCCGTCAAGAACTTGCTGGAATTTGTAGTATGAATTCCAAAACAACTCTGCTTCCGAAGTAACCAAATAATAATAATGCCCAACCACCTAAAGTCCAGCGAATGGCTTTTTTCCCACGCCAACCGTAAAGTTGATGGCCTAGTAATAAAGTTCCAAATACCACCCAAGCGGCTATTGATAGAGTGGTTTTGTGCACGAGATGTTGCTCAAACAGGTCTTCAACAAATAATACACCAGCAACCATAGCACCGGTTAATAAGATAAAACCGGTCCATAACATATTGAACAGTAAGTGTTCCATGGTTTGTAAAGGGGGCAAGGTTTTAATGATGTTCCAACTGTTGTGGCGTTGTTTTAATTTTTTGTTCAGGACCAGCAATAAAATGGCCTGTAGCGCAGCAATGCTAAAAAATGCATACGATGTAATGGAAAGAATAATGTGCCCGGCCAGGCCTGGAGACAGATGATTCAGGGTTTGTTGATCTGAATGGGTGGAAAGAACAGACCACATAACCACAGCTGCAGCGATCGGTGAAATACCGATAAACAAGCTCAATACCGGTTTCTTAAAGCTGTTCAGAAACACCATTAATGCAATCAGGGCCGCAACCAGTGATGAGATATTGTCGATGCTGATGTCTGGTCCGTGGTCGGTCCGGATACTGGAACTACAAAGAATAAAGTGGACAAAAATACCGAAGCCTAACAGCAGGTTTTGTTTATCCAGAGGTAATCCCGATTTCCCGTTAAGGATTCGTAATTGTGAGCCTGCTACGAGTATATAAATGATGGAAACGGCAACTGCCGAGACAAGTTCCCACATATGCTCTTATCTTTCCTGTTTTACGTCGATTCTTACCTGAATACTTGGAGGCTGATCATTTCGGGATCAAAAAACCTCCGTAGTTTGTCACAGATAAGGGGTTTATAGAAGAGTCTGAATAGCTTAACAGGGGTGGAATCAGGTAGAATTGTTCCTAATCATTAAAAAGGCGTGTTGTAGCCAAGCTAAATTTCTTTATTTTATGATCTTCTATAAAGGGTTAGCGTTGGCTTTAATGCCATTTTCATTTGCTAGTTCAACATCTGAATATAGCTGTATAAGGTAGACAGAGATTCATGTTTGAAAATTTATCCGATCGCTTAACGGACTCCCTCAAACACATCACCGGTCAGGCCAAACTGACGGAAGATAATATTAAAGGTACGTTGCGCGAAGTTCGTCTGGCGTTATTAGAGGCCGATGTAGCTCTGATTGTTGTTAAAGAGTTTATCGGTAAAGTGAAAGAGCGTGCTATTGGCCTGGATGTTTCTCAGCATCTGAACCCGGGGCAAGAGTTCGTTAAAATCGTTCGTGAAGAGCTTGAGTCTCTGATGGGCGAAGCCAATGAAGATCTAAATCTTAATGCACAACCGCCAGCGGTTATTATGATGGCAGGTCTTCAAGGGGCGGGTAAAACAACCACCGTTGGTAAGCTGGGTAAGTTTCTTAAAGAGCGCAATAAAAAGAAGGTGTTGGTTACTTCGGCAGACGTATATCGACCTGCAGCGATCAAACAGCTTGAAACCTTGGCGAATGATCTGGATTTGGAATTTCATCCAAGTACCGGCGACCAGGACCCGGTAGACATTGCCAACGCTGCCATTGCAGATGCGCGTCGTAAGCAAGCGGATGTGGTTATTGTCGATACTGCTGGTCGTCTTCACGTAGATGAAGCGATGATGGGCGAGATCAAGCGTCTGCACGCAGCGATTAACCCGGTAGAAACCTTGTTCGTGGTTGATGCCATGACAGGTCAGGATGCGGCAAATACTGCCAAAGCCTTTAATGATGCGTTACCGCTTAGTGGTGTCATCCTGACAAAAGTGGATGGTGATGCACGCGGTGGTGCTGCGCTATCGGTTCGTCATATTACCGGTAAGCCGATCAAGTTCTTGGGCGTTGGTGAGAAAACCGATGCGCTTGAGCCTTTCCATCCGGATCGTATGGCATCCCGTATTCTTGGTATGGGTGACGTTCTGTCTCTAATTGAAGAAGCAGAACGTAAGATCGATAAGCAAAAAGCCGAGAAATTTGCGAAGAAGATCAAGAAGGGTAAAGGCTTCAATCTTGAAGATTTTCGTGATCAGTTGCAGCAAATGAAAAACATGGGTGGTATGACCAGTCTGTTGGATAAGTTACCGGGTATGGGCAACTTGTCTCAAATGGCCGGTGATCATTTGAACGAGAAAATGTTTGTTCAAATGGAAGCCATTATTAATTCCATGACGCCACATGAACGTCGTTTCCCTGATGTGATCAATAATTCCCGCAAGAAGCGTATTGCCGCAGGTTCTGGCACAACCCTTCAGGACATTAATCGTTTGCTTAAACAGCATAAGCAAATGCAGAAAATGATGAAGAAGTTCAGTAAGAAAGGTGCAGTTGCCAACTTGATGCGCGGCATGGGTGGAATGTTTGGCGGTGGCGGACCGGGTGGTGGTATGCCTCCGGGTGGAATGCCGCCAGGCGGAATGGGCGGTGGTTTGCCTCCTAAGTTCTAGATCACTTGCTTCACTAAGGCAGAGATGTCTCAAAAGGCTGCGTTCAATAGCTCGTTATTGAATCGCGGCTTTTTTGGTTCCTTGAAAAACTTGTTTCTTTTGTTTAAGTGTTCACGTAGAATACGCGCACTTATTTTACTGGGTATTTCAGGCCTCGCTAAGCCTGGCTTACCTTAAAACTAATGGTAGGTGATATCAAAGCCTCCCGCAGATAAAGGATCGATAACTTATGGTAGTAATTCGATTAGCACGCAGCGGTTCTAAAAAACGCCCTTTCTATCACATTTCAGTAGCTGACTCACGCAATGCACGTGACGGTCGCTTTATCGAGCGGGTAGGGTTTTTCAATCCAGTCGCTCGTGGTCAAGAAGAGCGTCTTCGCATTGATAATGAGCGTGTTGAATACTGGGTGTCTAAAGGTGCTCAGCTATCTGACCGCGTTGCTAAGCTAGTTAAAGACTCTCAGAAGTAAGAGTTAACTAGTAAAGCGAACTAAGTAATTGCGGTACCAGACTGAAAGATTTTGTAATGACCAATACCACTGAAAAAAACGTAAAGCTCGGAAAGATTACTGGTGTTTTCGGTGTAAAAGGATGGGTAAAGGTGTATTCCTATACCGATCCGATGGAAGGAATCTTTAATTATCAGCCTTGGTATCTGAATCTCAATGGTCAGTGTGTGACGGTTGAGGTTGAGAAAGGCCAGCGACACGGTAAGGGTATTATCGCCAAGCTGGTTGACTACGATGATCGAGAGCAGGCTGCTACCTTAGCCGGAAGTATGATAGAAGTTACTTCCGATGAGTTGCCTGAATTAGATGAAGGTGAATACTACTGGCATCAGCTTGAGAAACTAAAGGTTCTCTCTGTTGCTACAGAAGGTGAGCCTGTGTTGTTGGGTAAGGTAGCTTATCTGACAGAAACCGGTTCAAACGATGTATTAGTGGTTAAGCCTTGTTCTGGCAGCATCGATAAAAGAGAGCGTTGGGTACCTTACTTGCCTGACCAGTTTGTACTTAATATCGATCTTGAAGAACAAACGATCACCGTAGACTGGGACCCAGAGTTCTAAGTGTTTATCAAAACCGAAGAGCCAATGAAGGTTTAGTCAATGCAAAGTAAGTGGATCGGAGTAATTTCTCTTTTCCCTGAAATGTTTTCAGCAGTGACTGAACATGGGGTAACCAGAAGGGCATGTGAACGCAACTTATTAAAAGTTGATACTTGGAATCCGAGAGATTTCACTCATGACCGACATAGAACAGTAGATGACAGGCCGTATGGCGGCGGTCCGGGTATGTTGATGAAGGTTCAGCCTTTACAAGATGCCATCCATACTGCAAAAGCAGAAATGGGAACGGATGCTAAAGTTATCTATATGTCGCCTCAGGGGCGGCCATTAGATCAGGACGGGGTTAAATACCTCGCTTCACTAGACAAGCTGATAATTGTAGCGGGTCGATATGAAGGCATTGATGAGCGGGTAATCCAAACCGAAATCGATGAAGAATGGTCTATCGGAGACTATGTTTTGAGCGGTGGCGAATTGGCTGCCATGGTAATGATCGATACGGTCACCCGTATGATTCCAGGAGCTCTAGGTCACGAGTTGTCAGCAGAGGAAGATTCTTTTGCGACAGGTTTGTTAGATTGCCCTCATTATACCCGGCCGGAAGAAATAAATGGTCTGACGGTGCCGAATGTATTACTTAGTGGAAATCACGAAGCCATCCGTAAGTGGCGTTTGAAACAAGCGTTAGGACGGACTTGGCTGAGGCGGCCTGAGTTACTCGAACAGCAAGAGCTGGATCAAGAACAGAAGGCGTTGTTAGAAGAGTTTGTACGTGAGTCGGAAACCCCGGCCACGAAAAATTAGGAGTTGTGTCATGAGTGGCAAAAACCCAATCATTCAGCAAATTGAAAACGAACAAATCAATAAAGAACTACCAGCATTCGGCCCTGGCGACACTGTTGTAGTTCAAGTGAAAGTAAAAGAAGGTAACCGTGAGCGTCTACAGGCGTTCGAAGGTGTGGTTATCGGTAAGCGTAACCGTGGTTTGAACTCTGCGTTCACTGTACGTAAGATTTCTCACGGTGTTGGCGTTGAGCGTACTTTCCAGTCTTACAGCCCGTTAGTAGAAAGCGTAGAAGTGAAGCGTCGTGGTGCGGTTCGTCAAGCTAAGCTTTACTACTTGCGTGAGCTTCAAGGTAAGGCAGCTCGTATTAAAGAGAAAGTGTAAGCTACTCTGGATACGAGAGGTTCAGCTCATTGAGCTTGAACCGCTTCCTAAAAAAAGGCAGTCTGATGACTGCCTTTTTTAATGCCTGTGAATTGGCTTTGGCCCTGTTGAACGGGTGGTTTTCTTTGGAGGTAAACGATCCTGTATGAATGCTGAAAATGATCAGATTATTGCTAATTACCTGGATGCGCTCTGGTTGGAAAAGGGCCTGAGTGATAACTCGCTGGCGGCTTATCGTCGAGACTTGAAAGGGTTGGCAGAATTTGTCGAGAAGCTGGGTAAGCATTTGCTGGAAGTGGATCGTATTGATGTGATGGATTACCTGGGTAGTCGAATGAAGGCCGGTTATAAGGCGCGTTCTACGGCTCGGATGATGTCGTGTCTTAGAAGTTTTTACCGATACCAGATACGTGAAAGTCGTGTGTCGGAAGATCCCACCCAAAACCTTGATAGCCCGAAACTGGGTCGGCCGATTCCTGATTCTTTAACAGAGCTGGAAGTGGATGATTTATTGGCGGCGCCGGATGTTAAAACCACGCTGGGGTTGCGTGATCGCACAATGTTGGAAGTGCTCTATGCTACAGGGCTGCGGGTCTCTGAATTGGTGGGGTTAAGGCTTGAGCAGATGAATTTACGTCAGGGGCTGGTACGTATAACCGGTAAAGGCAATAAAGAGCGTTTGGTGCCTTTGGGTGAAGAAGCGATGGACTGGATTGAGCAGTATTTGAGTGAGGCTCGTGCGGATCTATTACATGACCTGTCTGAATCAGTGGTTTTTCCCAGTCAGCAAGGTAGGCCAATGACGCGACAAACCTTTTGGCATCGTATTAAGCGTTATGCCATCGAGGCAGGGATCAATAAGCATTTATCACCGCACACATTACGGCATGCCTTTGCAACCCATTTGTTAAATCATGGCGCGGATTTGAGGGTAGTGCAAATGTTATTGGGGCATAGCGACTTATCAACAACACAGATTTATACCCATGTCGCGCGACAGCGATTGAATGAATTGCATCAGCAGCATCACCCTAGAGGATAATCAGACCAGACGTGTCGGAACTATCACTTCAATTTCAAGTCTGATAGGGTATGCTAATTTGTAACTCCAATTGGACTTTTAGGTCATAGAATGAAAATTAAACGAGCAACCAAGTTTGGTGCCTTGTCTGCTTTAGGCTTGAGCTGTGTTATGGCAATGGGAACTGCATTTGCTAAAGAGCCAGCGGACATAACTGCAAAATTAAAGAAAGCCCTTCCACAGGTTCAGATTGAGTCTGTTTCAGAGAGTCCGGTTCCGGGTGTATATGCTGTTGAAGTATTAGGTAACGGTATTATCTATATGTCTGAAGATGGTGGTCACTTTATTGCCGGCGATTTGTATCGAGTTGATTCAAACGGTTTGGCCAATGTTACCGAAGAGAAAATGAATACGGTACGAGCCAAGGCATTATTGGCAGTGAAGCAAGATCAAATGATTACTTTTCCGGCGAAAGGCAAAGAGAAGGCTAAGTTAACCGTATTTACCGATATTGACTGTGGATACTGTCGGAAATTTCATCAGGAAGTGCCTGAGTTGAACAGTCTGGGTATTTCTGTAAGTTACATGGCTTTTCCTCGAGCGGGGGTAGGTTCAAGCTCATATAACAAGTATGTGTCGGTTTGGTGCTCCAGTGATCAGCAAGCCAGTATGGATAAGGCTAAACAGCGTAAGCCGGTTGACCCGGCTACATGTGAAAACCCGGTGGAAGAACAGTATTTGTTAGGTCAACAAGTGGGCGTAAATTCTACTCCTAACCTGGTGACTGAATCCGGTGAATTGATTCGTGGGTATGTGCCGGCGAAACAGTTGGCTCAACGATTGGGTATTAACTAAGTTCCACGTTGAGATTTGGGATTAAAAAGCCAGCATAGCTGGCTTTTTTTATGTCTGTGGTTTAGTGGTTTCTCCTAAGAGGAAGAGTAAGGCTTAACTGTATTATTTTGTGACTGGTGGTCACAAAATGACTCTGGGTCATTTACGATGGATTTTTGTTCAGTTATGCTGTCGCCAGTTTTCATATTGGTAATCACTATTAAGTATGTACAGTCAGTTGAGTGCGGCCCTGAGTCGTAAAGAAAGAGAATTTCAGCGTAGAGAACAAGACATTCTAGACGCTGCGACCCGGTTGTTTCTTGAGGATACCTGGGAGGATGTCACTGTTTCTCAGATCGCAGAGCAAGCTGGGATCGGCAAAGGCACTGTTTATAAACATTTCAATTGTAAGGAAGATATTTACGCCCGTGTGGCGTTGGATTTCCATCATCAATTAATGGCGGTTTTTCAGGGAATAGATCAAACCCAAAGTGCGTTGGATTTCATGCACGAAGCCATTGCGGAGTCATTTCGTTTTTATCGAAATAATACTGTTTGTGCAAAACTCAGCGCATATTGTAAGAGAATTGACTTTAAGAAACGTATTTCACCGGAATTAAGACAAGAATTTGAGATGTTAGATGGTGAATTTGAAACCTTTTTCGGGGCTTTGCTCACCACAGGTATCAAAGAAGGCATCATTCAGGACCAACCCATTACGCATTTAATGGTGGGGTTGGAAGCGACATTTGAAGGTGCGATCTCCATGATGATGAATGATTCCTATACCGACTTTTCGGAACTTAATGAGGATGACTTTGTCGAGGTTATCACTCGTTTCATGATAAATGCATTGGCAGGACCGGCATCATTCAAGGGTCGCACGACGAAAACGCCTGAATTCAGATAATAAGTGCAACACTCATGGTTAAAAGTTCGAAAGATAAAAGAACAAATAAAAAATAACAAAGGACGTTAAACGTTTCTGGGGGAATTATGAATAAGTCGATTTGGATAGCCATTGCTCTTTCCATTGGGTTGATGTTGTGGGTCTTCTCCGGCCCGGAAAAGCGAACTACTGAAGTAGCAGTGAAGGAAGACATTCCTTTAATGAAAGTTCAGGTGAAAGAACTGACGGCTGAGCCGGTTAATATCAAAGTCAAATTGCAAGGTGAGTTACTGCCTGCCCGTTCGGTGGTGTTAAGAGCAGAAACGCATGGCCGAATTGCTGCAATTGCTGTGGATAAGGCCAAGACGGTGGCAGCAGGTCAACCCCTGTTGTCGATTGCAATGGATGATAGGGAAGCCAGATTAGAAGGCGCTAAAGCGGAAGTTTTAAAAGCTGAAAGTGATTTGGAGGCCAATCGAAAGCTGTTTAAACGTGGTTTGTTATCTGCCAGCCAATTAAAACAGGACGAAGCCAAGTATGCGGCGGCCAAAGCGACCTTAAGCCAGATTAAAAATGAAATTGATCATACGCGAGTCAAGGCTCCGTTTTCAGGCATCATTGACGACCGCTTCGTAGAAGTGGGTGATTACGTGAAGAGTGGCGATGAGCTTGCCCGGGTTCTTGATATCAGTACCTTAAAGATGACAGGCTGGGTTCCGCAGCAACGTGCCAGTGGTTTGGCTAACGGGCAACCTGTTGAGATTACTTTGGTGAATGGTCAGCGCTTACAAGGAGTGATCAGTTATATTGCTCCTCAGGCCAGTACCGAAACGCGCGCATTTAAAGTCGAGGCAAGCATCAAACCGCAGAGCAAGGTGACTTTGTTGGGGTCCAGTGTGACGGCTGAGATCTCTACAGAACAAAAGCAAGCGCACTTTTTGTCTCCGTCTGTTATTAGCTTGGGAACCGATGGCACCTTGTTGGTAAAAGCTATATCGGAAGATGCTACTGTGACCTCTTATCCCGTTAAGATGGTACAAAGTGAGTCTGCCGGCTTATGGCTGACTGGCTTGCCTGAAAAAGTAACTGTGATCACGGTTGGACAGGGCTTTGTGGTGGACGGGCAGAAAGTCGAGCCTGTTTACCCTGATCAGAAAACAGTACAAGACACTACCTCTGAAGATGTAATCTCAAATACATCGGATGCATCAGAGCAGCGGCAGGGTGTCTGATTATGGCTAAATTAATCGAATTTGCCTTGCAGAAGAATCGCTCTGTCTTTGTGGTTTTCCTGTTTCTAATGATTAGCGGCATTGTTGCATTAAACAGCATGCCGAAAGAATCAGAGCCGGATGTCGCAGTACCTTACATCTACGTTTCCATGGTGTATGACGGTATTTCACCAGAAGATGCCGAGCGACTGTTGGTGCGTCCGATGGAGTCTGAGCTTAAAAGCATTGAAGGCGTGAAGGAAATGACTGCATTGGCCAGTGAAGGACATGCAGCTGTTACCTTGGAATTTGATGCTGGTTTTGATAGCAAGACAGCGCTTCAGGATGTGCGAGAAAAGGTAGACTTGGCGAAAGTCGAATTACCAGCCGGTGCTGAAGAGCCAGAAGTACATGAAATCAATGTGGCCTTATTTCCGGTAATGAGCATTGGTTTGTCGGGTGCGGTACCTGAGCGCCAATTGCTAATGATCGCAAAAGACTTGAGAGATGACATAGAAGCATTACCTGGTGTCCTGGAAGTGGATATCGGCGGTGAACGAGAAGAAATGCTGGAGGTGATCGTTGATCCGGTGATCCTTGAAACCTACAACGTTAATCTCGAAGAAGTCTTTAATATCGTTGGCCGTAATAATCAGTTGGTAGCCGCAGGAGCGCTGGATACCGGCAACGGTCGTATGGTGATGAAAGTTCCTGGGGTTATCGAAGAACCGATCGATCTTCTGGAGTTACCGGTTAAGGTGCATGAAGGTCGTGTGGTTAAGATCGGTGATGTGGCTGAGGTGCGTCGTACCTTCAAAGACCCGGAAGGTTTTGCCCGTGTGAATGGTCAACCCGCGATGGCTTTGGAAGTAAAGAAACGCATTGGTGCCAACATCATTGGTACCCTGGATGAAATCCGGGCCATTATTGAAAGTAAGCGTGCGTTTTGGCCTTCAGAAGTCGAAGTGTCTTACATTTTGGATAAATCCGAAGAAATTGAAGAGATGTTGACGGATTTATTTAACAACGTCTTGAGTGCCATTGTGTTAGTGATGATTGTGATCATTGCTGCGATGGGTTTTCGATCTTCGGTGATTGTTGGACTAATGATCCCTGGTTCCTTCCTTGCGGCGCTCTGGATTATCGATTCTATCGGTTTCACTCTCAACATTGTTGTGTTGTTCAGCTTAATCTTGGTTGTGGGCATGCTGGTTGATGGTGCCATTGTGGTTGCAGAACTGGCGGATCGTAAGCTCAAAGAAGGCGAGTCGCCCAAGGCGGCATACGCAGCTGCCGCAACACGTATGGCGTGGCCGGTGATTGCATCAACGGCAACAACCTTGGCGGTGTTTATTCCCTTGTTGCCTTGGCCAGGTGTGATGGGGGAATTTATGAAGTTCCTTCCTGCTACGGTGATCATATGTTTAATCGCAGCAACCTTGATGGCTTTGGTGTTTTTACCTGTGATCGGCGCGAGCATTACTCGTAAACGGAAGCCTGGCGCGGTTCCTCAGGAAATACCTCCTTCTGGGATTACTCGTGGTTATGGACGTTTGTTGGGTGTTCTACTTAAGATGCCTGCGAGATTCCTGCTGTTGATTGTGGTTTTGGTGATCACTGCTTATGGCGCTTACTTTAAGTTTGGCAAAGGTTCCGAGTTCTTCCCGGATGTAGAACCTGAGTCTGCTCAGATTCTTGTGCGGGCCCGAGGCGATTTATCCATCTATGAAAAAGACGCGCTCCTGAAAAAAGTGGAAGAGCGTATCGTAGGTATGCCCGAGCTGTTGAGTGTTTATGCCCGCTCTTTTAATAAAGCTCAGAATGAAATGCCAGACGATACCATTGGTGCGTTGCAGTTCCGCTTCATTGATTGGCAGGACAGACCGAAAGCTTCGGTGATTTTGGCTGAAATGAAAAAGCGAACTCAAGACATTGCAGGTGTGGTGTTGGAGTATCGTAAACAAAACGATGGGCCGTCTGGTGGTAAACCGATTCAGCTACAAGTCTCGGGATGGTACAACGAGAGCATTCTTGAAGCGGTAGAAGCCATTGTTTC
>JBFHTA010000079.1:0-14464 GCA_041590855.1 Pseudomonadales bacterium | reverse complement strand
GTAATGATTCCAGCGGCACCACTGAGTTTATCTATGGATTTGCAGAAGGTACGTCCATGGCTGCGCCACACGTGGCAGGCGTGGCAGCATTAATGAAATCGGCCAATGCCAACCTCACCGTCGGCCAGTTTACGGCCTTCCTTCAGAACGGGGACATCACAGACGACCTGGGTTCTGCCGGCCGAGACAATACCTACGGTTACGGGCTAATCAACGCCCGAAAAGCCGTATTAGCTGCCACTGGTGCCATGAATGCTTCTGCAAACATTATCTTTTCAAGTAACGCTTTAAATTTCGGCAGCTTCAGTGATTCGCAAACCATCACTGTCAGTGACAGTTCTGATGGCACTCTAACCATCGCCTCAGTCACACCGTCCGAGAGTTGGCTAACAGTAAACGCCGATGCAGTGGACAGCGAAGGATTCGGGACGTATCAACTGTCGGTCGACCGTTCTTCGCTTAGTGATGGACTGTATCGTGCGAGCGTGGTGTTTGATGCTACCAGCACACAGCGAACATTAAGCGTCTTGATGCAAGTGACAACCACCGCCATCACAGCCGATGCCGGATACATCTACGTCCTCGCCATCAATACAGAAACCGACAGAACAGAAGAATTTACAGAACTGCGCAGTGAAAACGGGCTATATCAATACAACATTGAAGACCTCTCACCTGGCTCTTATGAAATCGTTGCAGGTACCGATCTCAACTTTGATCTACTTATCTGCGATCAGGGAGACAGTTGCGGAGCCTACCCAACACTGGACAGAGCAAGCATTCTTCAAATTAATGAAAGCCGGACCAACATTGACTTCACCGTCAGTTTCGACAACAGCATTACGTCCAGCTCTGGCAATGCGCAACAACAAGCACCGACCGAGACAGGCTTATGGCCAAGGCCACAACCTCAGGCAACCCCGTCCTTAATACAATAGAAAGATAATCTTAGAAAAGAGCTGAACACAACAAACTCAGAGTGGAAAGCTCTGACACAAGAAAGCCCCGGACATCCGAGGCTTTTTTGTATCTGGAAATGGTTTCGATGAAATCACCTCAAGCAGTAAAGAGGCGTTAAGCGTCCTGCTCTTCCGTCAATCGACGATGCATCTCATCCGTCGCCCGAACAAGAGCATCGGTCAGTGGTGCATCCATGGCCGAATGCCCTGCTTCACGAACAATCAATAAGGTAGATTCAGGAAGTGCATCATGCAAGGCCTGAGCATTATCCATACAACACACAATGTCATAACGACCATGAATAATCACGGCAGGGATATCCTGAATCTTATCGCAGTTGTCGATCAACTGGTTTTGCTCCAAAAAACCGCGATGTTTAAAGTAATGTACGCACATGGTCGCCATCGACAACGCAAAGTGCGGATCAATAAAATGCTCTACCAAGTGCTGATTAGGCTTAAGCGTTGAACAACTGCCCTCCCACTTACACCAGGCTTTCGCGGCCGCCATACGTGCCAGGTCATTGCCACCAGTGATGGCGTCGTAATAAGCACTCAATAAATCATGGTGACGATCAGCCGGAATCGCTTCGAGAAAGCCTTTCCAGTGATCAGGAAAAATACGGTTCGCACCTTTCTGATACAACCACTCAATATCTTCATCACGGCACAGAAAAATCCCCCTAAGGATCATTGCCTGAACATGTGCAGGATATGCCTGTGCATAGGCCAAACCTAAGGTCGATCCCCAAGAGCCGCCAAACAGCACCCACTGATCTACATCCAGGGTTTCCCTGATATGCTCAATGTCCTGAATCAATAATTCCAAAGTATTTTCACGCGTCTCGGCATGAGGCGTTGAACGCCCCGCCCCCCGCTGATCAAACAACACGATACGGTATTTTTCAGGATCAAAGAAACGTCGTTGAAACGGCTCGCACCCCGCACCCGGGCCACCATGCAGAACCAATACAGGAATACCGTCCTTATTACCACACTCTTCCACATGAAGGGTATGTAACTCAGAAACCTGAAGTGCATGTTCAGCGTAGGGCTTAATCTCTGGATATAGGGTATGCATGAATCCATTCCTTGATGGGCTGTAACTTAGTGATTGCCTTTGGGTTACCACACAAGACGCGAGTGATAACACGCGTTTATTAAAATGGGTTATGTAAAGGAATAAGTTTAGAGCAAATCCTCACACCTGTGTCTAATGCCGTGAGATTTATTCCATTTATCAAACCAAAGACACAAAAAAACCGCATCACCAAAGGTGATACGGTTTTTTTATCAGAGCCATGTGACGTTTGATAGAACGTCCATGCAAGTCAGAAGTATCAATTACTTCTTGTTACGGCTCTCACGCTTACGCTCATGCTCTTTCAAGAACTTCTTGCGCAGACGGATGTGGTTCGGCGTCACTTCCACCAACTCGTCGTCTTCGATGAACTCTAGCGCTTGCTCAAGCGTCATCTTAACAGGTGGCGTCAACTGGATGTTTTCATCAGTCCCTGAAGCACGAACGTTGGTCAACTGCTTACCTTTGGTCGGGTTAACCACAAGGTCGTTATCACGGCTGTGAAGACCGATGATCATACCTTCATAGACTTCAATGTTCGGATCGATAAATAGACGACCACGCTCCTGAAGCGTAAACAATGCATAACCCAGTGCCTTACCTTGTACCATGGATACCAACACACCATTAATACGACTGGTCACTTCACCTTGCTTAACAGGGCCCCAGTGATCAAAGATACTGGTCAAGATACCGCTACCAGAGGTCAACGTCATGAATTGGTTACGGAAACCAATCAAACCACGAGAAGGCATGATGAATTCCATACGTACACGGCCTTTGCCGTCTGGAACCATGTTGGTCATTTCCGCTTTACGGTAACCAAACTCTTCCATGATTGAACCTTGATGTTGCTCTTCAACATCAACAACCACAGCTTCGAACGGTTCTTCAATCTGACCATCCACCTCACGCTGAACTACTTCCGGACGGGAAATCCCCATCTCAAAGCCTTCACGACGCATGGTTTCAATCAATACTGACAAATGAAGTTCACCACGACCAGACACTTTGAACTTCTCTGGCGTATCACCCTGCTCTACACGCAGTGCAACGTTATGGATCAATTCTTTTTCAAGACGCTCAGCGATGTTACGGCTGGTTAGCAACTTACCATCCTGACCGGCAAACGGAGAATCGTTAACCTGGAAGGTCATGCTTACAGTAGGCTCATCAACAGACAACGCAGGCAATGCTTCAGGCGTAGAAGGATCACAGATGGTGTCTGAAATGCCCAAGCCATCGATACCGGTAATACAAACAATATCACCCGCCGTCGCTTGTTCAACTTCAATACGCTCAAGACCCATATAGCCCATAAGCTTCAGAATCTTACCGTTGCGAGTCTTACCATCACGGTCAACAACCGTTACTTGTGAACCTGGCTTCATTGTACCGCGAGTAATACGGCCTACACCGATAACACCCAGGTAGTTAGAATAATCCAACGCAGAAACCTGCATTTGAAGCGGGCCGTCGATGTCTACGTCCGGCGCAGGTACTTTATCCACGATCATTTCAAACAACGGCGTCATGTCATCCGCAAGATCATCCGGATCAAGACCCGCAAAACCATTCAATGCAGACGCATAAACAACCGGGAAGTCCAACTGTTCATCAGTTGCACCCAAGCTGTCAAACAAATCAAATACCTGATCCATCACCCAATCAGGACGAGAACCAGGACGGTCAATCTTGTTAATTACTACGATAGGCTTCAGACCTTGCTCGAACGCTTTCTGCGTCACGAAACGTGTCTGAGGCATAGGGCCGTCTACAGCATCTACCAATAGACATACGCAATCCACCATCGAAAGTACACGCTCTACTTCACCACCAAAGTCGGCGTGTCCCGGTGTGTCTACGATATTGATGTGGTAATCATTCCATTCGATAGCCGTGTTTTTCGCAAGAATCGTGATGCCACGTTCTTTTTCCTGATCGTTAGAATCCATGATGCGCTCTGCACCCTGGTCTTTGCGGTCCAACGTACCAGACTGCTGAAGCAATTTATCAACAAGTGTCGTTTTACCGTGGTCAACGTGTGCAATGATCGCAACGTTTCTTAATCTCTGTATCAAAGGAATCTCCAGAACAATATCGTTACCCCGTTCAAATTTATGGGGCAGGATTGCTTGTAAGACTTCAGATTTTTAGGCCTAAAGCGGTCAATTGGCGCGCATTTTACATGCTTTTGAAAGCTATTAACATAGGGGATTGGTTAATATAAACACAGTCGACTTACACCCTGTAAAAGCCCGTTTATCAAACTTACATGAATAAGATGAAACATCACCAATCGCACAAAAAAAGCGGCCTCAATCGGGCCGCTTCTTCACTTATATTCATTGAAATAAGTAGAGTCGACTAACTGCTCTTTTTATAAACTTTCACATTAGTGTAACCATCAGCCTGCAACTGCTGAGCATGCAGTTGGCTCATCACACCACGATCACAATACAAAAGGTATTCTGTGGTCAGACTCAGTTCTTTGAATGCCGTATGCAGCTTATAGAAAGGAATCTTCTCCACCGTCATTCCATCGGCTTGATTATCAAGAACGAGCGGAGATTTCTCTTCTTCGTCCGGATGACGAATATCGATCACTACCGTCTCACCAGACACTTCCGAGACTTCTTCAACCTTCACATCCTGATTAAAGCCATCCACCACATTTTTGATGTGCTGAATCACCATATCCTCAAGCGCTTGCTCCAACACTGCAAAATCAAACTTGGCTTCCGCTTCCAACACTCGCTTCATGGAAGCTTTAGTGGTTGGCTTATCAGAAATCACGCCACAGTATTCCGGCATATTCGCTGCGAATTCGTAGGTTCCGATCTGAGTCGCAATGTCCACAATCTCTTGTTTATGAGTTGTCACCAGCGGCCTCAAAACCAAAGTATCCGTCACTCGATCAATCACAGACAGGTTCTTCAACGTCTGGCTGGAGACCTGTGCGACACTCTCACCAGTAACAATGGTATCCAACTCCATCTTCTCGGCCACCGCACTGGCCGCCCGGTACATCATGCGTTTTAGCACCACGCCCATATAAGAGTTGTCGACGTTTTGAAGAATCTCAGCAACAACGCCCTCAAAAGGAACACTGACAAACTTAACACCGTGGGAACTGCCGAACTTTTCCCAAATATAGTGCGAGACTTCTTTTACCCCTAACTCATGCGCTTTACCGCCCAAATTAAAGAAGCAAAAGTGCGTTTTAATACCTCGACGCATGGTTAAGTAGCTGGCCACCGTCGAATCAAAACCACCTGACATTAATGACAATACCGATTCCTGAGATCCAATCGGGAATCCGCCCAAGCCGGGGTGTTTCTCATGCACCAGATAAAGATGCTTATCACGTATTTCGAGATTGATCAGTACTTCCGGATTTTTAAGATCAATCCCCTTGGCATTACAGTGCTGTCGTAAACCACCACCAATATATCGTTCTGCATCGATGGATTTAAAATCATGCTGACCTGCACGTTTTACCCGAACGCACAGGGTCTTACCCTCAATAGACGCACCATACAACGCCTTCGCCTTTTCCAAGGTGTCATCAAAACTGACATACGGATATTTCTGCACACTCAGGAAATAGGCAATACCCGGAATCCGTGACAACGCATCCGTCACTTGAGCAGTTACATCCGGTTGCTCAGAAACCGTCTCAACCTCAACACTGTCCCACTGACCAGCAACCTTTAAATCAGGGTCAATACGTTTCAATACGTTTCGCAGATTCGCCTTAAGCTGCTTGATAAGCTGCTTTCTTACAGGACGACTTTTAATAGTGATTTCCGGGAATAATTTAATGATGAACTTCATGAAAAGACTTTTTACTGAGGAAAAGGAAGCAGCGATTATACCTGAGCCATCCGACACGCACAAAATCAACGCCGACCTCAGTCCTCCACTCATCAGAAAGCCCAAAAAACGCATAAATAAAACGCACCAAAGAGCAGCATAAGCACCACTTTAGTGCACAATAAAAACAGCTTGCACTAATAAAAAGCATAGCTATAGTAGCTTCATCGGGAAAATACAGTAATCTTGCGGTTTAGCGCAGTTAGAGTTAATGGCACACCATTTGCTTTACTACAAAAACAAGATGCGGGTGTACCCGAAATCTAAAGGATTAATACTGGCTCCCTTTTTTAATAAGGCACTCTGATGAAGAATCCGAGTTAAGAAAGCGCCGGACTAAATTTATGTGTAGCGGAGAGACAAATGTCTAGCAATACAATTGAGCTAATTAAAGAGCATAATGCGAAGTGGGTTGACCTTCGTTTTACTGACACTCGCGGTAAAGAGCAGCACGTAACTATTCCTGCTTCTGAAGTAGGTGAAGAGTTCTTCGAAAACGGTCAAATGTTCGATGGTTCTTCAATCTCTGGCTGGAAAGGCATCAACGAGTCAGACATGATCCTTATGCCAGATGACGAAACACCTGTTCTTGACCCATTCACAGAAGAAGTTACTGTGAACTTGCGTTGTGACATTATCGAGCCTGCTACTATGCAAGGTTACGAGCGTGACCCACGTTCTGTAGCTAAGCGCGCTGAAGCTTACCTTCAGTCTACTGGTCTTGGTGACACTGCATTCTTCGGCCCTGAGCCAGAATTCTTCATCTTCGACAGCGTTAAGTGGAAAGCTGACATCTCTGGTGCTAGCTACTCTATCGAATCTGAAGAAGCTGACTGGTCAACTCACGCTGACTACGAAGGCGGTAACACTGGTCACCGTCCACGCGTTAAAGGCGGTTACTTCCCAGTTCCACCAATTGACTCTTGCTACGAAATCCGTACTGCAATGTGTGCCGCTCTTGAAGCAATGGGCCAAGACGTTGAAGTACACCACCACGAAGTTGCAACTGCCGGTCAGAACGAAATCGGTGTTCGCTTCAACACGCTAGTTAAGAAAGCGGACGAAGTTCAAATCCTTAAGTACTGTGTACACAACGTTGCTCATATGTACGGTAAAACTGCTACCTTCATGCCTAAGCCACTAGTTGGTGACAACGGTTCTGGTATGCACGTTCACCAGTCTTTCTGGAAAGACGGCGAGAACATGTTCGCTGGTGATCAGTACGCTGGCCTAAGTGAAACTGCTCTTTTCTACATCGGCGGTATCATCAAGCACGCTCGCGCGATCAACGCATTTGCTAACGCTTCTACTAACTCGTACAAGCGTCTTGTTCCAGGCTTCGAAGCACCAGTTATGCTTGCTTACTCTGCTCGTAACCGTTCTGCTTCTATCCGTATTCCATACGTTGCATCTCCAAAAGGTAAGCGTATCGAAGCTCGCTTCCCAGATCCAACCGCAAACCCATACTTGGCGTTCGCAGCTATGCTTATGGCTGGCCTTGACGGTGTTAAGAACAAGATCCACCCTGGTGACCCAGCGGATAAAGACTTGTACGATCTTCCAGCAGAAGAAGCTGCTGCAATCCCAACTGTTGCTGAAACATTTGATATTGCACTTAAAGCTCTTGACGAAGACCGTGACTTCCTTAAAGAAGGCGGCGTATTCACTGACGACATGATCGATGCTTACATCGAGCTTAAGTCTGAAGAAGTTGAGCGCTTGAACATGACAACTCACCCAGTTGAGTTCGACATGTACTACTCAGTTTAATCCTTCCTCCGGAACGGACTAAACGAAAAAAGCCTCCCTCGGGAGGCTTTTTAGTTCCTATGCTAGAATCATCAATGATACCATCGAATTTCCGAAAACCAGGTCAACCAAGATCCTGAACCGAGCACCTAAACCTTATTCAGACAGTTGAGTCAGTATGAAAAAAACCGCTCTTTTCTGCCCATTACTTAGTGCATCACTTAGCGCACTGCTACTATGCACCACATCAGTGCAAGCCAAGGTATACAAGTGGGTAACCGAAGACGGAACGGTTGTATATTCAGACCAACCCCACCCGGAAGCCGAAGTACTTAACATAGAACCACTTCATCCTTACAAAGCACCCGCTTACAAAACACCTGAATCTAGTGACGACAAAAAAGACAAGGCACAGGTCAACGCCACCAGCCGCTATAGCTCAGTGACTGTCGACTCGCCGGAACACGAAGCCAATATCCACGGCAGTGGGGGCAGCTTCACCGTCTCAGTCAGCTCAAACCCGGCACTTAAAAAAGGCGACAAATACCAACTGCTTATTGATGGACGGGCCATTGGCCAACCTACTCCCCTGGCTCAATTCAATGTTCAAAACATTGATCGTGGCGAACACGCAATTGCCGTTCAAATATTAAACAAGCAAGGTGAAAGCGTCATGACCAGCCCCAGTATTACGGTCTTCATCCACAGACCCATGGTGAAACGTAAAACACCAAAATAAGCCCTTCCCTGGGCAATACAATCATTAGCACCAATTTAGTGCACAACTAACCATATCGCCCTAAAATAAACATATACGCCTTATGATTATTGGGCTCTTTTTTAGCAAAGTCGCACCAGACTAGTCTTTTAGGGCGCTTAAACGCGATCAAAGAAGCTGGCTTGCTTCTTGCTTTTGCTTAGTATTGGTAACTGTTGTGCACTATTATGGAAAAACAATCCTCATATAAACGAATACTGGATAATCTGAACACCTCTGTGCTCGAGCTTACGTCTGATCTCACGATCAGCTATATGAATCCGGCCGCAGAGATGTTGCTGCAAGTCAGTGCAAACCGAATGGATCAGGTGCACATCAGCAGTTTATTTATGGAAAACCAGGAAAATCTGGAACTGCTGGAACAAGCCGTAAAGCGAAGTCATCCGTTCACTATGCGTGAAACTACGCTGCATCTTCCCACCCGTGAACCCATTACCCTGGATTATATTGTCACCCCGATTAGCGAGCTCAATGGTGAAACCTATTTGATCATGGAGCTACAACCCCGGGACAGACTGATTCGAATCTCGCGTGAAGAAGAGATCATGGCCAAGCAAGCCACCACACAAGTGTTGGTCAGAGGGTTGGCTCATGAAGTAAAAAACCCCTTGGGGGGCATTCGGGGCGCAGCGCAATTACTTGAACGGGAACTGAACGACCCGCAATTGGCTGAGTTCACCAACGTCATCATCGATGAAACCGATCGACTGAGAAACCTGGTCGATAAAATGCTCGGACCTCGCAAACTGCCGGAACGCATCGATACCAACATTCACGAAGTTATCGAGCGCGTATGCACCCTGATTGAAGTAGAAACCAAAGGTGAGATCAAGCTGATCCGTGACTATGATCCGAGCATTCCGGAATTTGCTGCCGACCCTTCCCAATTGATTCAGGCCATTCTTAACATCAGTCGAAATGCCATGCAGGCGCTACAGGAAAACGGGGTAGAAGCACCCTCTATCTGCTTCAAAACCCGAGCTTTACGTCAGTTCACCATTGGTGCACAACGCCATCGCCTGGTTTGCCAACTGGATATCATCGATAACGGGCCTGGCATCCCCGAAGAAATACTTGAGAACATTTTCTACCCCATGATCAGTGGCCGTGCAGAAGGCACTGGTTTAGGGCTTTCCATCTCCCAGTCGATCATCACTCAACATGAAGGCCTGATCGAATGTAAGAGCGAGCCAGGAAAAACAGATTTCACTATTTATTTACCTTTGGAGTTATCATCATGAACAAAACGAATAATGTCTGGATCGTTGATGACGACCGTTCAATTCGTTGGGTATTGGAAAAAGCCTTATCACAGGCCAATGTTCCCACCAGCAGTTTTGAGTCCGGGGATGAAATCTTAAAAAAACTCCAATACAGCCAACCAGAAGTCATCATCAGTGATATCCGCATGCCGGGCATTGATGGACTCGATCTGCTAGATCAAATCCAAAGCGAACACCCTGAAATTCCGGTCATTATCATGACTGCGCACTCCGATCTCGACAGCGCCGTTAAGTCCTACCAGCGTGGGGCGTTTGAATACCTTCCAAAGCCATTCGATATTGACGATGCTGTGACGCTGGTCAAGCGTGCCCTGACACACGCTCAAGAGCAAAAAGAAGAAGGCATGAAATCGGTTGAAGAAGCCAGCACCGAGATCATTGGTGAAGCACCAGCCATGCAGGAAGTATTTCGTGCCATTGGTCGCTTGTCCCAGTCCAACATCACGGTGTTAATCAACGGCGAATCCGGCACTGGTAAAGAATTAGTAGCGCATGCTCTTCACAAACACAGCCCGCGCCGCAGTAAAGAATTTATCCCGCTAAACATGGCGGCCATTCCGAAAGACTTAATAGAATCCGAACTCTTTGGTCACGAAAAAGGCGCGTTTACCGGCGCTGCGGGTCAGCGTCGTGGCCGCTTTGAACAAGCCGACGGCGGAACCCTGTTCCTGGATGAAATCGGTGATATGCCGGCTGAAACACAGACCCGGTTATTGCGGGTGTTGGCCGATGGTGAATTTTATCGGGTCGGTGGTCACACTCCGGTAAAAGTAGACGTCCGCATCATTGCAGCGACGCACCAAAACCTCGAACGCCTGGTGGAAGAAGGCAAGTTCCGTGAAGATTTATTTCACCGCCTCAACGTCATTCGTATCCACATTCCTAAACTGGCGGATCGCCGTGAAGACATCCCCAAACTGGCTGACTTCTTCTTATCCAAAGCGGCGACAGAACTTAATGTCGAAGCCAAGGTACTGACGGAAGAAGCGGTAGAGTACATGTCTGGCTTGCCGTGGAACGGTAACGTTCGTCAGCTGGAAAATACCTGTCGTTGGTTGACAGTGATGGCTTCCGGCCGTGAAGTTCACATTTCAGACTTACCGCCTGAGCTGTTGGACGAACAAGAAGTTCAAACCTCCACCAGCAACTGGGAAGGCGCACTAAGAAACTGGGCCGATCAAGAACTGACCAAAGGTAAAAAGGGCGTTCTGGACGATGCCGTTCCAACCTTCGAGCGCATCATGATCGAAACCGCCTTGAAACACACCGCAGGTCGTAAACGCGATGCCTCCATCTTATTAGGCTGGGGCCGAAACACTCTGACTCGTAAGATCAAAGAGCTAGGCTTAGAAACCAAAGATCTTCCTGAGGATGACGAAGAGCACTAAGCTATTCATCGAATGTAACCGGCTGAAAGAGTCGGTTGCGTTCAACCTCATCCCACCTTGTCTAACTCACGCCGCTTAAACTGGGCACCAGAGGCCTCAGCTATTTGCTGACAGGCTGAGATATCCACCCCCTTCAAGCCATCAATGGCTGACACTTCCACTTTCGGAATGTACTTGGGCGCAAGTGCAATAAACTCTCGCACCGCTTGATAGGCCCCCTGCTTCTTAGGTTTGCAGTGTTGATTGTAGACGTCCTCATTTTGCGCATTGAGCGAGATAGACAGAGCGTCCACCACAGCCGCAAGATCAGGCAGAATATTCCGTTGATGCACCAAATTCCCGAGACCATCGGTATTCACCCGAACAGGCACCCCTTGCCCTTTTACGTAGGCAGCGACTTCCAACAAAGGCAGTAACCTCAAGGTAGACTCACCAAACCCGCAAAACACCACTTCTTCTATACCGGATAAATCCGCCAACGCTACAATGATGTCATCAGCACTCGGTTGCTTTTTGATAAACAAATCATAGTCATGCACTTGAGTAGAACCATTGTGTTTTGGGCAAAACTGGCATTGCAGAGTACAGGCATTGGTGAGGTTAACGTAACGCTTGTTACCAATATCATAAACAAGGGTGAAAGGCATGAACTACCTCCTGAGCATTTCTTGCCATTCTACCCGCTTACTTGTTGCTCGATTTGATACACGTCATTATCGATAACTTTCCCGCATGTAAAACACAGGCTGGCGGCCGGAATAGACGCCAAAGGTTCCTGTGCCCACGGGGTTTTCGACTCCTCGGCCAAAGAAGTCATATTTCAGCCAGTCGTCCACGTCCAAAGTGACATTCACACTACCTTCATTACCCGCACCTGGCCCTTGATTAGAATTAGACGGATTCGCCAAGAGAATATCACCAGCCCCCGCATCAAACGTTCCAAGGCTGACATCTACATCCCCCGGAGAACCATCGCTCAAGTTGCCAGTAAACTGGCTTAGGGTTAAATCCGTGTCTGACCAGACATCGTCAGAGCAGGTATCATCAGTGTGCACTGAAAACGCGTAACGCCCACTGGCCGCGAATACCTCATCCCAATATTCAGTACGTAACCCCAACTCCAAGGGCATCAACTCGGAACCTGAATTATTAGTAACAACCGCCCGACCGTAGCGAACTTCTGTGCCCGAGATATCCGCTACCGTTACATCAGCACAACTGGCAGGGTTATTCACACAAGCACCATCGGTGTCCGTTAATTCCGCCGCTGGCAAAATCCAGTTTATGACTGCCTGGAACGGCGCATCCTGCGCCACAGGTTGAGCCGCCGCTTTTTCATACGCTAACAGATAACCTGAAAAGGTCATCAGGGTTTCGCCGTCATAATCGTTCTGATCAGTAACCGAGACACTAGGAGACGCCGAATGATTGGTTAATACTGCCACAGCTCCGGACGCACTGTTGCTAAAGGTCACACTGGGGTCAGGTGCATCAAGCTTGTAATAATCGCCATCGTATTTCTCAGTGACCTCGCCATCCGCTTCCCTGGCCTGTACGGTTAGCACCACATCAGTGAAGAAATCGAACTGCTGTCCTTGGTAGGTAAAATCACAGGCCCAACCAGTCGCATCATTTAATTCAGGAGTGTTCGGAGTAACGGAGAAATAATGAGGATAAAAACGCCCCAGATTATTCAGCGTACCCGTCACATTCACCCCAGCCCCCAGATAGCTGGCTGAAGTCAACGCGCCAGCTAAATCCACAATGCCCACTTCATCATAATCCGTCGTAATATAGCTGAAGCCATTGTTAAAGCCCGATATCACCTGGCTGGCCGCACCGCCTAATTGCCCGTTAGAACCGCTAGTTGGGCGAAAGTTGGAGAGAGAGACAGTCACTGTCTCCGGGGTGTTTTCCTTACCGAACGACCCCGTACAGCTGTTGTTATAGAGCAAGCCTTCACTGTCAGGCACACCATCACCTCCTACTACATTGTTATCATCACCGGTTTCCCAAAGCACGGCTCTGACCACCAAATCAAAATCACTGCCTGCGGTAAGATATGTTGATCCATTGTGATCTGTCGCATAACTACTGCCCGTCGCATTTTGTGCTCGTGATCCTTGAGTTGAACAACCAGCCGTCGATGCATCGGCCATCACATCGAGCGAGACACCAAACGGTCGAACGCTGGCAGTAGAACTGCTGCCAATAATGGGGATCGCATTCGGTGGATCATTCGCATCATGCGCAAACCCGCTAACGTCTTTGAACGACAGCGTGAATTGACCAACATCCGAAGTTGTTAAGTCCAATGAAGCAATCCCTGAACTAAAGGTCACAGGTAAATTAGCAGATCCGGGTTCGCTTGAAGGCAAAGGAGTTAGCGTTGTTAAATCACTGAGCACACCAGGAGCCGCAGGTGACACAGTGTAAGCACCGGCATCGGTATACCAGGCTTTTAAATTCTGTGCTCCGGTATACTCGGTTACCACACCACAATTACTGGTCACCGTATCTTTTCGAATGTAGCTTAATTGCAGGTCATGATTTCTCCCGGCAACCGCTAAGGTATTAGCGGTTGAACTGCCAGTGTGGATATTGTCGGTCCACTCCACCAAAAAAGCGTTATCGGAAAAGGTCACCACAGAAGAGGTCGCGGTGAGAGAATTCGTTGTGTCTTCCACTGTAATCTGAACTGCATCGGCGTATTTGTAGTCCAGTGTCAGTACTGCATCCCCGGCATCTGACGTGACAAACTGATACATTGCATCGCCGTCATCTGCCACCGTCTCCGTCAGGGTGCCATCGGCGTTGCTTTTCGCCCAGGTACCACGATCACTGGACACACTGAGCGAAACTTGCTCATCGTAATTTTCCGCCAAATCGGTACAGGGGGAAGAGGCGTCTTCACAGGCGACAATGGTCACTTCCAAAGGCACACAAGTACTGGCGGAAGTCGTACTGACCAGGACTTCCAGATGATCCACCGTCGAAGCAATACATGAGCCAGTAATAGATAAGTTATCTATATAGAACTTATCAGTCGCATTACTCGCCTCTTCTACAAAACGCACTCGCGTATCGGCATTCATATAAGCAGAAATATCAAAGGACTGACTGCTAGCCGGGGTACTGCCAGTAAAGGTAGCTAATAACGACCAGCTGCTTCCGTCATACATCCATAGACGAAGTAGATCATTGCTTTCTGACCCCGACTCTCTGAAATCAAAGCTTAACTGTGCAGATAATGCAGAACTCAAATCCACCGAGCGCTCAATTTCCCGCGCCGCACCTCCAGCTCCAGTAATCTCCAGTTCCCCGCCTGTTATTTGGATCAGACCAGACCC
>JBFHTA010000078.1:0-14467 GCA_041590855.1 Pseudomonadales bacterium | reverse complement strand
GTTTCGTTCAAGATTCATTTCGGTAGCAAGCAGTGCTTGTGGATCAATGTCCACCCCTGTGGCCTCTTTTGCTCCTAATAAGAGTGCGGCAATCGCCAAAATGCCCGACCCACAGCCGTAGTCCAAAACGGTTTTGCCGTTCAGCTCTAGTCCGTCAAGATGTTCAAGGCATAAGAAGGTGGTCGGATGGGTGCCAGTGCCAAAGGCCAAGCCAGGATCAAGAATCAGGTTTACGTCCTCAGGCTTGGGAGGTTCCAGCCAGCTAGGACAAATCCAAAGGCGTTCACCGCACTGAATGGGTTTGAAATCGTCCATCCAGGCACGTTCCCATTCCTGATCTTCTACCGTTTCCGTAGTAACGTCGTGTGCGATTTGTTGTTGTGTGGCAAAATCTTTAACCGCTTTAGCCACGGCGTCTATGTCAAAGTCATCAGTAAATAGCCCGACAACCCGAGTCGACTTCCACAGTGGAGTCTCACCCGGAACGGGTTCGTAAATTGGCTGATCTTCCGGATCTTCCAAAGTGATTGAGCTGGCGCCCAGTTCGAGCAAAAGATCTTCCAGTTGCTCTGCATGTTCTGCTTGGGTCGTAATTTTAATTTGTAGCCAACTCATGATGTCGTTCCGGATATAAAGTCTAAATTCCAACTTGTCTGACAAGCCGGGTTAATGGTGTTTCTTTAGAATGCTTTCTAAGTAATGAATACTGTAGCTGCCCGAGCAGAACCCTTGGTCGCCCATTAAACGTCGGTGCAACGGGATATTGCTGCGTATGCCATCGATCAGCATTTCTTCCATCGCGTTTTGCATTCTGCAAATGGCCTGTTCGCGACTGTCGCCGTGGGCGATGACTTTGGCGATCAATGAATCATAAAACGGCGGTACCGTATAACCTGCATAAAGATGGGAATCCACCCGAATGCCTGGGCCACCTGGAGGGTGATAAAACTTCACGGTTCCGGGAGACGGCACAAAACTGTTCGGGTCTTCCGCATTGATTCGGCTTTCAATGGCATGTCCGTGAATTTTTACATCACTTTGTTTGATGGACAGAGGTTCACCACCTGCGATCAATAGTTGCTGGCGAACCAGATCAATGCCTGTGATCATTTCGGACACCGGGTGTTCGACCTGAATTCGGGTGTTCATCTCAATGAAGTAGTATTGACCCTCTTCGTAGAGGAATTCAAAGGTGCCTGCGCCACGGTAATTGATTTCCAAACAGGCTTTGATACAAGCGTCAAACACGGCTTGACGTGCCTCTTCATCGACATTGATAGCAGGCGCTTCTTCGATGACTTTTTGGTGTTTGCGTTGAATGGAGCAATCGCGATCATAAAGGTGAATTGCATTGCCTTGACCGTCCGACAACACTTGGACTTCAATATGACGAGGATTCTCCAGAAACTTTTCCATATAAACCGTTTCATCGCCAAAGGCGGCCAGAGCTTCAGCCTGAGTAACGGATACAGAATGGAGCAGACTGGCTTCGCTGTGAACCACGCGCATACCACGACCACCACCACCGGCGGCAGCTTTAATGATCACAGGGTAGCCGATGCGCTGGGCAATCTTGCTGATTGCTTCTTTATTCTTGGGCAGCGGGCCGTCTGATCCTGGAACAGTTGGAATACCTGCCTTTTTCATGGCTCGAATGGCGGATACCTTATCGCCCATCAAGCGAATAACCTCGGCGGTTGGACCGATGAAGGTGAAGCCACTGCGTTCTACTTGTTCTGCAAAATCTGCGTTTTCGGCTAAAAATCCGTAGCCCGGGTGAATACCCATGGCATCCGTTACTTCTGCTGCACTGATGATGGCTGGAATATTAAGGTAGCTGTCCAGAGGTTGATTTGAACCGATACACACCGATTCATCTGCAAGACGAACATGAAGTAAATCCCTGTCTGTCTGGGAATGTACAGCGACAGTTTTGATGTTTAATTCTTTACACGCTCTCAGAATGCGAAGAGCAATTTCTCCGCGATTGGCGATAACGACTTTATCCAGCATTCTTTTACTCGCAGGTCACGAAATACGATGGTTGGTGCCATTTGTTTAACGGCAGCTTTTCTGCCGTGGTAAAGCTTCAATGCGTCTTACCAGACCAGTACCGGGATCATCCTCTTTTTCGATAAAAGGAGGGAAGACCAAGGCTACACAATGGTGATTAACGCCTGACCGAACTCTACTGGCTGCGCATTATCAATCAGGATGGCTTCTACAATGCCAGACCGGTCGGCTTCAATTTGATTCATCATTTTCATGGCTTCAATGATGCAAATGACATCGCCGGCTTTCACGTGCTGGCCAACCTCCACAAAGGCTGGGGACGACGGTGATGGTGCTCGGTAGAAGGTGCCGACCATGGGTGAGGTCACGACATGCCCAACCGGCTTGTCGTCTTTCTTTTCCTTGGGCTCGGATGCCTTGGACTCTTCGACAGTCGGTTGTTGGATTGGGGCTTGTTGCGTCACGATGGGCGCAGCAGGCGCATGCATGCGACGACTGATGCGGATTGATTCCTCACCTTCTTTGATCTCAAGTTCTTCTATGCCTGACTCTTCAATCAGCTCGATCAGCTTTTTTACTTTTCTTATATCCATGATGGGGTCTCCAAGGCAATTATTTGGCTTGAGAAATTCGTTTGTAGGCAGCGTCCAGTGCATAGCTGTAACCGTCTGCGCCTAATCCGCAGATAACGGCAACGGCTTTGTCAGAGAAATAGGAATGATGACGAAAGGTTTCTCTTTGATGCACATTAGAAAGATGCACTTCTATAAAAGGAATCTTTACGGAAAGAAGGGCATCTCGCATGGCCACACTGGTGTGTGTATACGCTGCTGGATTAATAATGATGAACTTTACGGATTCCTGGTACGCCTGCTGAATACGCGTGACCAACTCGCCTTCCGTGTTGCTTTGAAAGGTATCTACACTGATGCCGAGTGATTCTGCTTGTTGCGTTAGGTCTGAGTTGATGTCGTCGAGCGATTTGGACCCGTAGATGCCGGGTTCTCTGACGCCTAGCATATTCAGGTTAGGACCGTGCAAAATCAGAATGTCCGCCATAGATTCACCGAAATGAGAATGTTTAATTTGGTCGCAAAGTTTGCCCAAAATTGATGCAGGTGTCCATGGCTTCTGTCTGAACTTTTAAAAAAATGCGAAGTTTTTAAGAAATTACCTGCAAGATCGAAACAAAGTTTGCAATATTTGACTTTGAGGATAGGTTAAGAAATTAGAAAAAGCATTCCAAAACGAGAAATAACCTTAAATGATTGCCATAAGGTAAGTTCTGGTTGACTGGTTTTTATACGCTTACTTTGATTTTTAGCCTGTTTTTTCGTTTCTGCGTTTTCTCAGGCACTATTCAGTGCCCGAGTAGAGACGCACGCAGTTACGGCCAGCGCGCTTGGCTTCATAGAGGGCTTTGTCGGCAAATTCGGATAAAGACGATGCGTCTTCCAAATCCGGTGAAAGTGCTGCGATACCGCAGCTGAAGGTGACGTTAAAGTCTTTCTCGCCGGCAGATTGCGAAATATTGCGGAATTTGGAGAGAATTTCGTTAAAAATCATTACCGCATCGGTGGCAGCCGTGTTTGGAAGTACAACGGCAAACTCCTCACCGCCGTAACGGCCGATGATGTCACTTTTACGCAAACGTTGTTTCAGAAATAACGCCAAGCTCTTGATGACCTTATCGCCAATTGGGTGACCATAGGTGTCATTGACTTTTTTAAAGTGATCGATGTCCAGCATTGCGAATGACAAGGGGGTTTTGTCTCTTAGATTTTGCTGAATTGCGTTGTCCAGTTTATGAAGGGTGTGGGTGTGATTGTATAAACCGGTCAGGCTGTCTCGTACCATTAAGGCCAATAGCGACTTGGCGCGTTTACCCCGGTTTCGGATGGTGCGAATCAGATGATCCGGGTTGATAGGTTTGGTCAGGAAGTCGTCCCCACCGCCCAGGCTCATGGCCTGCAGTTGTTTGTTAATGTCGTCTTCTGCAGAGAGGAAGACAATGGGCATGCTGACCCACTTTTCATGCTGTCGAATGATGTTGGCCAGCTCTGAGCCTGTGCAGCCGGGCATGTACATGTCGAGAACTACTAAATCCGGCTGGAATTCTTCCAGGGTATCTAATATCAACATGGGATCGGTGATGACTTTGGCTGTCATTTGGGCTTTCTTTAAGGTGGTATCGATAAAGTGTGCCTGGGAGCGGGAGTCATCGAGCACCAATACCCGGTAATCGTTGTCCTGCGCGTCGACTGCTTCCAAATCAATGCTTTCAATCAAGCGGCCAGGGTCAACCGATTCAACGTAAAAGGATTTACTGCCTGTGCGGATGGCTTTCAATCGTGTTTCCAGACTGCAATGGCCGTGGGATAGAAAGCTCACCGGGAAGTCGAGACGATTTTCATCCTTAAGAGTTTGAATGTAATTGACGCCGGAATCTTGTTCACCACAGAAATCAGTTTCAATGACGATGATGCAAGGAGGTGTGATGCGAAGATGCTGCTCGATTTCTTCCAGGCTGCTGAACTGTTTGCATTGAAGCCCAAAATAGCTGAGTTGTTTTGACAGCTTTTCTGCATAGTCCTTGTCACTGATGGCCAAATAAATGGGCTTACGTAATTTTAGTTGAGGAGGCGTTCGTTCCTCCTGGCTTTGATCGGATTTTCTCAGAGTGATTTTGGCCAGATCCCTGACGCGTTGAGTCAGTAAGTCCAGCTTGGGCTTATCCAGACTTTCCAGACACTGCGCGATGACCTGATCAATAGCTTGAGCAACGGTTAGGTGGTCTTCATCCTGATAACGTTCTGCATAGCCAATGAGTCGCTGGTTAATCAACGATAACTGTTTAAGATTATCGACGGTCCAGCCGTTTTTGTTGAATGCTTGCCAGGTACTAATGAGTCGGCGGGATTGTGTGGTCGCTTTGCTGACGGCTTGCGTTTGATCCGAACCCTGTGGGGTTGATGGAGTGTCTTGTGCTGTCTTCGAATCTGTCATCTAGGTTAACCACTTTGTTTAGAACTAATCTTTATTAGTAGCTTATTTTTTATAGTTAAGTTTAGTAAAAAAATTCCCGAGTGCCGAATTTTTTAACCTTGTGGGTGACTTATTAAGTTTTTGGGGTACTGCGTGTCCGTTTTTCCTGTGATTATGCTCGTAGCTTGATCTGTTTCTGTCATTCAGAAGGCGATTCAAGAACGCTCTGTACTGCAATTGAACCGGTAAGGCGAATCAAGCGCTGTCATAAATCGTTTGTACTATATATCGATAGAACTATAGACAGTAATACGACTCACTGTATAGGCTAAGGCTTTATCTTGGCAATGAACGTAACGTTTCATATTGAAAACATGGTAACAGCATGTATCAATGTCATTCTCAATCAATGATCAGACCTTTAAAATCTTAAGGAAACGTGGTCAGAGAAGGCTTGATAGGGACACAATGATTAGGAAAACGGTGTGAATCGAACAGGCCTTCAGCGGATAGTGCGTTTTTTAAAAATACGTTTTTTGAAAATACTCGTACTTTCTATGCCTGTAGTAATGCTGTCTGCAGATGTCACTCTCACGCCTGAAGTACAAGCCCGGTTTTCTGATCTGATTTCTGAAGTGACGCCGTTGGATGACCAAAAAAAGCTCCAGCGGGTCAATCAATTTTTTAATGATGAGGTGCGTTTCATCAGTGATGAACTGCACTGGAAACAAGAAGATTACTGGGCCACACCGTATGAGTCATTAGTTCGTAGAGCCGGTGACTGTGAAGATTTCTCTCTCGCCAAATACTTTACCCTGATTAAAGCCGGGATGGACCCGGAGAAGCTACGAATCACCTATGTAAAAGCAATCAAGCTGGGGCAGGCACATATGGTGCTGGCTTATTACCCCACGCCGTCTGCCGAACCTCTGGTGCTGGATAATCTGATTCCTGAGATCAAAAAGGCGTCCAAGCGTCGTGATTTGGTACCAGTGTACAGTTTTAATGCCAGTGGTTTTTGGTTGAATAAAATGTCGGGTAAAAATATCCGCCTGGGAGGCGCATCGCGTGTCACCATGTGGACTGAGTTTATCGAGCGAATGTCCAAATATGACCCATTAGGATTATTGCCTGAGCATGTCAGAAAGAACAAATAACAACTTTGCTGTGCTGTGGCTGAGGTGAGCTTGCGCTGGTGAGGTTAGACTGAGAAGATACGCCCTGGGGACTGTAGGGCTGAAAAGGAGTGTTAGTCGTGACCCTGTTTCAACGACTCGTAATAATGACAATGACGGTGCTGTTCTTGGCTCTGGCGGGAAACATCTCTTCCGGGGTTTGGTCGGTCAAAGAACATCTGAATCGTCAATTGAACATCAATGCTGAAGACGCTGCGCGTTCTTTGGCCATTTCCATGAATACCGCGTTGCGGGAAAACGATCAGGCCAGCCTTGAAACGTTATTAAACGCCATGTTTGATGGCGGTGATTATCAGAGTATTCGTGTCTTTTCTGTGAATGGCCGGTTATTAATCGAGAAAAAAGCGGAAAGTCATCTTTCCGACGTGCCTGGCTGGTTTAAAGGTTTGATTGATTTTACCAGCGTGACCGCAGAGAGCGAAGTCACCGATGGTTGGCAGCAATACGGTCGCATTTTTGTTGAGCCCAATTCAGAAAAGAGTTACGGAAAACTCTGGTCGATCACTCGTAAAATGGTGGTTTGGGTGATCATTCTGATGGCGGCGGCTTTAGTGATGATCGTCTTCTTTATGAAAGCGTTGCTCAAACCCCTGGCGGATATGGAACATCAGGCCAATGCCATTTCCAATCGGGATTTCCAAACCATTCCGTTACCAAAAGCGCGAGAACTGCGTCGAGTGGTGATGGTAATGAATGGCATGGCCGAAAAACTCAGTAAGTTGTTTGCGGATCAGGCAGAGATGACCGAGCAACTGCGTGAAATGTCGTTCCGGGATTCCTTGACCGGGTTGTCTAACCGACGCGATTTTGTTGCTCACTTCAAAGCCTATTTGGACCCACGACAGGGCAGTCAGAGCGGTGCTTTGATATTGATTGGTATTCGGGCGTTTGAAAAATTTAATCAGGAACACGGAACGGCCAAAGCGGATGAACTTTTGGTGCAGTTGGCCTCTCAGTTGAAACTGTTCCGACGTGATCATAGCCAGATTATTACGGCTCGCTTGAAAGGGGCCGAGTTTGGGATTTTCATTCCGGACATCTCCCGCGAGCATGCCTTCCAGGCGCTTCAGAAACTATTTAAAGACGTGTCCATGCTTCCTGCTGTTCAATCCCAGAAAGACATGACGGATAAACTGCACATGGGGCTGGCGTATTACTCCGAGTCTTCCGGCATACCATCGACCGGTGATTTAATCAGTTTGGCGGATCAGGCGCTTCGTCGTGCTCAGGGCCGTGGTAAAAATACCGTGATTATGCTGTCGACCTCCGAAGCCATTGAAAAAGAAGGCGTCATGGGGGATCAGGCATGGCGAGGCTATCTTGAAAAAGTGTTGGAGCGCCGAGCTGTCAAATTACTTTACCAGCCAGTTAAACACTTTGGCTTAAGCAGCGCTTCCGACTATGAAGTGTTGGCGCGAACCGACTATAAAGACAGTTTGGTCACGGCCTCTCTGTTCTGGCCGATGGTAGAGCGTTACCAATGGACCGAGCAATTTGACCAGCTGATCATTACCAAGGCTATGTCGTTGATGGCCAGTCAGCCACAGGACTTACGCTTAACAATTAATGTTTCGCCTAAGTCTTTGTTGTCCAAAAAGTTCACAGACTGGTTACTGAAAATTGCTCAAGAAAATCCGGCCGTGTCCAAACGGGTGGTGCTTGAAGTGTCCGAGTACGCATTGCATCAGGATGCAGAGACCATCATTGCGCTGTCGCAGTCGTTACACGCCTTCGGGATGAAGTTAGCGATTGATCACTTTGGGGCGAGCTCGGGCACCTTCAGCTATCTGAACCGTGTTCAGGTGGATCACTTGAAAGTGGATCGCAGCTACATTCGTGATATTCATCAGTCGAAAGACAATCAGTTCTATATCCGTTCTTTAATACAGATTGCACACAACCTGGATATTAAAGTGTTTGCAGAGGGGGTAGAGAAAGATGAAGAGTATCAGGTTCTGAAAGAACTTGGGCTGGATGGTGCCATTGGTTATCTCTTTGGTAAGCCGTTGGCGGAACCCAGTTAGCTTTTAGGTTCCTAACGTAGGCTGAGCTCAAAAAACAGATGCGCATTCAATAAAAAATACACTACACTCTCAAGCACTTAGAGTGACAGGGTAAAGAGGCAAGGTAATGGAAAAGAAGACAACAATTAGTATTTTAGGTGGCGTGGCCGCATTTGGTTTGTTGCTGACCTTGATTGGCTGGTATCTGAGTTCCGAGCCTGATTCGATCCCTGTGGTGTCTGCGGCAACCGATCACGCCGAGCAAAACGGTAAGAATCTGGTGACCGGTTATGTGACCACACATACTCTGATTGCAGTGATTGATACCTTACTGGATAAACCCGGTGGTTACATTGCTAACGACATTCTCCCTCCGGGCTTGATGATGGATAATATGCCAAACTGGGAGTTCGGCGTGTTGGTGCAAGTAAGGGATTTGGCGCGGGCGTTTCGTCGTGACTTTAGTCGTTCCCAGTCTCAGTCCACCGAAGATAAAGACCTTGCCAAGGCGGAGCCCCTGTTAAACTTCGATCATAAAAGTCGTTTCTTCCCGTCTTCCGAATCACAATATGACGATGCCCGAGCTTATTTGAATTCTTACCTTAGCCGTCTGGCTGACCCGAAAGAATCCAGAGCTCAATTCTATACGCGTGCGGATAACTTAAGCCGCTGGTTGTCGGATGTAGAAACCCGTTTGGGCAGCTTATCGCAACGTTTGAGTGCCTCAGTGGGTAAGACGCTGATTAATACCGATTTGGCCGGCGATGATAAGGCACAGCAAGCGACCCCTGCGATGCAAGACCAGGTGATGAAAACTCCGTGGATGGAAATCGACGATGTGTTTTATCAAACCCGTGGCTCTTGCTGGGCGTTGATTCAAATTTTGTCGGCCATTGAAAATGATTTTCGTCCGGTGCTTGAAAAGAAAAACGCGCTAGTGAGCTTGAAACAGATTATTCGTGAACTGGAAGCAACGCAAGATGCGGTTTGGAGCCCAATCATTTTGAATGGTGAAGGTTTTGGTGTGTTGGCAAACCACTCCTTGGTGATGGCGTCTTATGTAGCACGCGCTCATGCGGCCATCATTGATTTGAGAAGTTTGTTAGAGCAGGGCTAGCGACATTTACGGTTTGAATTCCTGCTAACTTCGTTAGTTGATCTGATCAAACAAAATAACTTAAAGCTGTTCCAGTAAGTCGGTGAGTTTTTCGGCTAATTGGTTCAGCTTTTTTAATGTCTGTTCATTAAGCGGTTTCGATGTGGTTAATTGTTGAATCTGAACAGACAGAGCGTGTGCGGTGTTTAGCGCTGTGTCTTTGATGGAGTCAGTGGAGCTTTCGGAATCCACTTCTATCGAAAAGGCATGAGGTTCATGATCATGTACAGATTCATGATTCAGCAGAAACTCTGCCAGCTTGGTATCGACCTTTAAGATATGGTTTTTCAACCAGTTTACTAAGAATTCTTGAATTAAAGCGGCGTCTTCGCGGGTAAGTTTGTCACTGTCCGTCTGGCTTGAATTTAACTCGGCAATGAAGAGCTGATGTTGTTTCTTATGCTTGGCCAGCTTGTCCTTTTCGTATCCGTATTGTGCCATCAAGGTTTCTTCGGTGGTGAAGTGGTAGCGGGTGTAATCGAACAATTCTTCCAGAATGCTCTCTAATGAGGTGTCTTGAAAGTGATCTTCGATGGCGTCGTGTAGCCGATTGATAAGGCCGACGAGAATTTGATGTTGATCGTCGATGACTTTAATACCAACGGCATACTCAGGTTTCCAGCGGAACAGACTCATGGACAATCCTCAAAGACCCAGTTGGGAAGTGCAGGTATAGGCGTATCTCCGGAGGTTCGCTAACCCAGTGCATAGTTACTCCCGTACGTGGCTAATACAGTACGTAGTTTGTCCAGTACGTAGCTAGTCCAGAGGATGGCGACTCTATTGTTAATCTAGGAAACTTGTCAGGGGTTTGCATTGATTTTGATCAATACCATAGGCAGTCTCTTTAACTTGGTTTATAGTGCTCCATCGAATTTATTAAGATTCCTAACCTTTTATTTGTAGTTACATTTACTGATCACAACTGTTAATCATAATTATTAATCACAAGGACGTTGTTAGATGTTTTCCCTTTATCGTGCGCTCGTTTTATCGAATCCCAGACTTTGGTTGCTGGTGATTCTTGGGTTATCTGTGTTGGCGGTGATAATGGGGCAATCCTTTAAGATTGACGCATCGGCTGATTCCCTGACCCTGGAAAACGATAAGGACTTACAGTACTTCCGGGAGGTAGTGAAAGAATTCGGTGCCGATGATTTTCTGTTCATTACTTATGCACCGAAAGATGAGTCCATCGTCAGTGATAAAACGCTTAATGAACTAAGCCTGCTGACCACTAAACTGGAAGCCTTGCCGGATGTCTCTTCGGTGGTCAGTATTCTAAATGTGCCTTTGTTGGATAGCCCACGCATTAGCCTGACGGAACTCTCCCAGGGCATGCGGACTCTGGCGACACCTGGTGTTGATAAAGAACTGGCGCTGAAAGAGTTTCAAACCAGCCCGCTCTATAATCAGTTGTTAATGAGCGAAGACGCTAAAACCACGGCACTTCAAGTTAACCTAAAACGTGACACCGAATATTACCGTTTACTGAATCAAAGAAACGAGCTGCGTGCTGCGGCGAAGAACGACGATTTCACCGGTCAGCGCGCATTGGCAGATGCGGAGTTGGCGTTCTCTGAATACAACGCCGCTCGCTTAAAGCGTGAAAGCCAAACCATTGCCGACGTGCGGGCTATTTTGGATCAACACCGAGATCATGCTGATATCTTCCTGGGCGGTGTCACCATGATTACCTCCGATATGATCAGCTTTATTGAAGACGACCTAGTGACCTTCGGGATTGGAGTGGTGCTCTTTTTGATTGCCATGCTAACTATTATTTTCCGTAAAGTCCGCTGGGTGATGGTGCCGTTGCTGAGTTGTTTGTTGACCTCCATCTGGTTGGTAGGGCTGCTGGCTTTGTTGGATTGGCGCGCTACCGTGATTTCCTCCAACTTTGTGTCCTTGGTGTTGATCATTACCATGTCGATGTGTGTTCACCTGGTAGTGCGCTATCGGGAGCTTCACCTGGAAATGCCGAAGGCAAACCAGTTTAAATTGGTTGAAGAAACCACCTTGCACATGATCAAGCCGTGTTTGTATACCTCCTTAACCACCATTGTTGCCTTTATGTCGTTGGTGTTTTCAGGCATCAAGCCGGTGATTGATTTCGGTTGGATGATGGCTACCGGCGTTGGCTTGGCGTTTTTACTGACCTTTATTATCTTCCCTGTGTTGATGTTGTTGATCCCGGTGGATGAGCCGGTAGAAGAGCACGATTTTACCGAATCCTTCACCTTGTTCTTTGCAGGCTTGGCACAGCGTCGTTATTTATTTATCAGTGTTTTATCCATTGGCTTGGCTGCCGTTTCTGTATTCGGAATCACCAAGCTGGAAGTCGAGAACAGCTTTATTGGCTACTTCGATAAGAACACTGAAATTTATCAGGGGATGTCAGTAATTGATCAGGAACTGGGTGGTACTACGCCTTTGGATATCGTGATCACACCTGATAAACAGTTTCATGAGTTTGTGAAGTCTCTGGAGGCACCGTTTGAAGCCGTTGATTTCGATGACGAAGGGCTGGAAGGTGATGCCTTTGCCGATGAGTCGGATGGTGAGTTCGATGGCGAGCTTGAAGAATTGGGTGATGCTTTTGCTGAAGACTTCGATGATTTGGAAGGGCTGGAAGACGGCTTTGGTGAAACCGATGACGCCAATACCCCAAGTTATTGGCTGACCACTAAACAATTGGCACGTTTGAAAGAAATTCATCAGTACCTGGAATCTTATCCTGAGATCGGCAAGGTATTGTCGCTTAGTACTGTGATGGATTTGGCGACCATGCTGAATGATGACAAACCGCTGAGCGACTTTGAGTTGGCATTGGTCCGCACCATGGTGCCGGAAGATGTGTCGGATATTCTGATCAAACCCTATCTCTCAGAAGATGCCAACACGGCCCGTATTACCATGCGTATCATTGACTCTGACCCAGAGTTACGTCGTGCAGAGCTGCTGGCTAAAATTCAACACGATTTGCATGAGAAGTTTGGCTTGGAAGTCGAACAATATCGCATGACCAATATGATGGTGCTCTACAACAACATGCTACAGAGCCTGTTTACCTCCCAAATTGAAACTTTGGGTGTGGTCTTCCTGGCGATCATGCTGATGTTCTGTATCTTGTTCCGTTCTTTGTACCTTGCGATTGTAGCGATCATTCCGAACATGTTAGCGGCGGGCTTGGTACTCGGTGCTATGGGCTTAATGGGCTTACCGTTGGATATGATGACCATCACCATTGCCGCCATTACGGTGGGCATCGCGGTGGACGACACCATCCACTATATCCACCGATTTATGGAAGAATTCCCCAAAGACCGGGATTACAAGGCGACCGTTGTGCGTTGCCATGGCAGTATTGGTAAGGCCATGTACTATACCTCTGTGATTATTGTGGTGGGCTTCTCGATTCTTGCTCTATCGAACTTCGTGCCAACCATTTATTTCGGTATTTTAACCGGTCTGGCGATGGTGGCGGCGATTTTTGCAGCTCTGACTTTGTTACCGTCTTTGATACTGCTGTGTAAGCCGGTGGGCAATGGCGAGCGACTAAAGCAGCCAGCGGCTATGGACTCTGAATAAAGATTACTGAGCTCAAGCGGTTAGACTATATTTATAGGGGCGCTTTTGAAGGGTATTTGTTCAGAGGCTTAAGTGCGCGTGATAAACATTTCAGCCTATTGGCCGATAGGAAACGCTCAACAAAAAGTATCAGTCGACAGTAAGTAGCGGTCAACAACAGTAACGAGGAAGCGAGTTTGAGTTCTGTAGAAACCATCATAATGTTTAACATCATCGGTTTTACCCTGATGCTGGTCATAATGTTTGTATCGGGCTGGTGGTTTTTAAAGAAGCAGGCTCGTATGGTCTCTAATCAGGCTTTGAAGAGCGTACAGGCTGAAATTAACAAGGCCAAAAAACAACTGGTTCAAATGAACCGCCAGATGATGAAAGACTTTAACGTCGATGAATCTGCCATGCTGGAATATTCCCCGGTGGTGATCGACAGCAAATCCATTCGCGCGGTGGAAGACATCTACAAAGCCTTTGTGGTTTGGGGCAAAACCAGCGCCGATGCAGCCACCAAGATTACCAAGTTGGGCTCTCAGGAGTTGGCGGGTATGCATGCCACCAAACAAGAAGACGTGCTTAAAGGCTTTTTTACCGATGCACGCAAAGCGCTGAACCTGGCGCAACAGCTGGATCACCAAATCGAATTCGACGCTGCCTACCTGGATGAAACCCTCATCAAAGACATGAGCAATATGGCCAAACAAACCATTTCGCTTAGTGAAAGCCTGTTAGACAAGGTGAAAAAGTCGGCTGAAAAATCCAAGGCCGTCACGGCCAGAGACAACCTCAAACTCTATGTTGAAATGGAAAAACAAGCCGCTTCCATCGTCAATTTCCACAACCTTGATTATAAAAACTTTGTGAAGAACAACCTTGCGCAAAAGGTAAGAGACTTACGAAGTGGTATGAGCCAAGCGGGTGGGGATGATATCCCAGAAGAATAGATTCTTGTGGATAACGGTTCTTGAAAGCGCCTCATTTATTGAGGCGTTTTTGTTGATACGAGTCGTACTACTATTTTGGAGAGTGCTGGATTAAGTATGTTATATAATGATTTTCGTGAGTCAGTCGTTTTATTGCATGACTCTATTAATATAGTTTTGGAATATTCGTCCCCAAACTATGGCACAACTCCACCTTCAAATGTTTTAAAGGTAAGAAAAGATATAAAAAGTATTGGGTTGAGTTTGGATTTGGTTCTTAAAGATTTACCTGTGGAAATTGAAGGGTATAGAACTTTTGGACCAGTATTGCATCCCGATGATTTGAAAGTCGTTCTATCTCTACTGATGGATTTGGTTTTGTCTTTCGACAAAGATTGTCCGTTAAGGTCGATTTATCCGGTTGTATTGTACAAAACCAAAAACGCAATTCTAATGGAGTATATTTACCTATTTTCTGCTTGGAAATACTACTTCAAGGCACCAAGGGAAATTAATAGAGATTACTATTCACCTTTCTTGGGGGAGTATGTAAAGGGAGCAGATGTTGTCATAGGTGTCGATGATAATATCTTAGATAAGCTGTTTGAG
>JBFHTA010000077.1:0-14521 GCA_041590855.1 Pseudomonadales bacterium | reverse complement strand
ATTGCAGGTGGTCCGTTTAGGGATCGATAGTCATCAGGAGCGGGTGGTCTACTTGAGTGAGCAATGTCATGTTGTACAGTCAGAAGGGTTTACTTCGCATTCTCGGGTTAAGGTTGTCACTGGACAGAGAGATATTATCGCCTCTGTGAACATTACGCATAATGGCTTGGTAACCTCTGGTCAGGCAGCCTTTTCGGAAGCAGCCTGGCAGGCGTTGGCGCTCATCGGAGATGAGACTGTTATCATTAAACACGCACAGCCTGTGGCTTCTATGTCGCATGTGCGAAGTAAACTGTATGGTGGGGAATTGGATTACCCAGCGTGTTATGAGATTGTGAAGGACATACAGGCCGGTCGGTATTCCGACATTCAACTTTCCTCTTTTGTGTCGTCTTGCACGGCTGATCGTTTGTCGAATAAAGAAACGTTGGCACTGACTCAAGCCATGATTGATGTGGGTGAACGCATAGATTGGCAACGACCTATGGTGCTAGATAAACATTGCGTAGGTGGTTTGCCCGGAAATCGTACCACTCCAATTGTGGTTGCTATTCTTGCGGCTTGCGGTTTAACCATGCCTAAGACATCGTCCCGTGCAATCACTTCCCCGGCGGGAACCGCAGACACCATGGAGGTTTTGACCAATGTAGAGCTTACCCGAGCGCACATGGAACAGGTTGTGGATCAGGAAGGCGCTTGCTTGGCGTGGGGTGGTTCTGTGAGTTTGAGTCCGGCGGATGATGTCATTATCCGGGTGGAACGGGCACTGAATCTGGACAGCGAAGGCCAACTGGTTGCGTCTGTGTTGTCAAAAAAAGTTGCGGCCGGATCAACGCATGTGCTGATTGATATACCAGTGGGGCCGACTGCTAAGGTACGCTCTTTTGAACAGGCTAAGCGACTTGAAGAAAAACTGATTTTGACGGGCGAAGCGTTGGGCCTGACTATCAGAGCGCATAGGTCGGACGGCACTCAACCTGTGGGGCGGGGGATCGGTCCAGCGTTGGAAGCGCGGGATGTACTGGCGGTTCTCAACAATGCCTCGGATGCACCGTCAGATTTAAAAGATCGAGCTTTGTATTTGGCTGGAATACTATTGGAAATGTCTGGGCGGTGTAACGTGAATGAGGGCGTTGCATTAGCGACCCAAACCTTGCTGTCTGGTGAGGCATTACAAAAATTTATCGCGATTTGTGAGGCCCAGGGTGGCATGAAAGAAATTCCCTCCGCTAGGCACCAAAAAGCGTTTACAGCCTCACGCTCGGGTATTGTGACTCATTTCAATAATCGATGTTTAGCGCAATTGGCTCGCTTGGCTGGCGCGCCGAATTCCCCGGTGGCGGGTGTAGAGTTATTGGTGCGCCTGGGGGACAGGGTTGAAAAAGGGCAGACTTTGTTTAGAGTGCATAGTCATGCCAAAGGTGAAATGGAATACGCGTGGGATTTTTTACGTCAGCATCAGGATTGCTGTCAGGTATCAGGGGAAACGGTATGAGTCGATTGTTGTTTAATATGGGGTTGGAAGAGCAGGTTGCGGAATCGATTCGGTCTTACTTACATGCTCAGTTAGGGCAATTTGAACATCGCACATTTCCGGACGGAGAAAGTTATCTCAATATCTTGGAAACCGTGAAAGGTGTTGATTGCATCGTGTTGATTAACGGTGTTCAGCCGGATGCTCAGTGTTTGTCTTGGATCTTTATGGCAAATACCTTAAAAGAACTTGGCGCGACCTCGGTAGGGGTGCTGATTCCTTATTTGCCTTATATGCGCCAGGACACTCGCTTTAAGCCAGGCGAGTGTGTGACTTCCCGACATTTCGCCCGTTTAATGAGCGAGGCATTCGATTGGTTAATGACAACCGACCCTCATTTACATCGTTATCATGCGTTATCCGATATCTACACGATTCATACCAAGATTGTCCCTGCCGCACCAGCAATCGCCCGTTGGGTGGCTGCATCAGTCACAAACCCGGTGATTATCGGACCAGACATTGAAAGTCAGCAATGGGTGAAGGAAGTAGCGAGCCTGGTGGGTTGCCCTTATGAAGTTCTTCTAAAAGAGCGATCCGGTGATCGGGATGTCTCGGTCAGTTTGCCAGAGCGGAATGATCTTCGTGGTCATACCCCTGTGTTAGTGGATGATATTATCTCCACCGGTCGTACCATGGCTGAAGCTGTCAGAAGTCTAGTAAAAAGCGGCTTTAATGCGCCTGTGTGTATCGGGGTACATCCGCTTTTTTCTGACGCGTGCATTGATTTGTTAGAGGAAGCCGGGGCACAAGCGGTGGTCAGTTGTAATACCTTAGTGCACCCGACAGCAGTAATCAGCCTTACACAGGATTGGGCTGAGGCGCTTAAACATATGTCGCTCTAGTTGTCTTTGTGACAGAGATCAGTCCTGATTAATTCATGCGATTTTTAACATAGCCAGCGGCTTGGGAATAGCCGCTCATGTAAAGTAAGTCTTGAATCACCTGGTGAACATCGTTACGGGTAATGGTTTCCTGTTGCTTATGCGAGACCAAAATAGCAAGCGCTTTATTAGTGAGGTCACTTGCGTCTTTGCCTTTAAATTCCCGAGTTTCTCTGCCAAGCATATAGAAATCCTGAAATATTTTCTCGGCATCAAAGGGCGTGGTTTTGATTCCGTCTGTAAAGAATTTGGGGAGGCCCTGCTCGACGATCAATCGGGTTGTTTGCTTCATGAACTGATCCTCTGGTCTGATGACGGCGTTCATCACAATGGCTATTGTATAGCGACTTCTTAACAACAACTTTACAGCGTTGTAGCGAGTGGTTGACTGCACAAATTATAGGCATAGGTGTTCATTTTTTGTTGAGTTAACTCAACAAAAACGGCTTAAAAAGTTAACTTGTTGATCAGGTATTTGTTTGATTTTTCAGGGGAATACGCTTTCTTTCCGACGATTGGTCAAAAGTTGCGCTTTTTTATGTGAAATGGGCGACATCGGGTTTTGGGTTCACTATAATGCCCGCCTTCTTTTTTTGAAGTATGCCGATGTTGGCCTACTTTTCATCAATAAACAGGTAATGAGGGAAACACTATGACACCTCTTGTTGGCGTGATTATGGGCTCTAAGTCAGACTGGAGCACCATGGAACACACAGTATCTATGCTTGAGCAGCTCAAGGTTCCTTATGAAGTTGATGTGGTATCAGCTCATAGAACACCGGATAAGTTAATGACTTATGCTGAGACAGCAGAAGAACGTGGTTTGCGCGTCATTATTGCAGGTGCTGGTGGGGCTGCTCATTTACCGGGTATGGCTGCATCTAAAACGAATCTACCTGTACTAGGGGTGCCTGTTCAATCCAAAGCTTTGAGTGGCCAGGATTCGCTTCTTTCTATCGTTCAAATGCCTGCGGGTGTTCCGGTTGGAACCTTAGCGATTGGTCGTGCTGGTGCGGTTAATGCTGCCATTCTTGCAGCTCAGATGGTTCAGTTTGAGAATGAAGAGATTCGTCAGGCGGTTGCCGCTTTCCGTAAAGAACAGACGGAAAAGGTGTTGTCTGACTCTGATCCAAGAACGTGATCCTAGAGCGTGACTCAAAAGCACGACATGTTGGTCGATTCAATTAATCAACAGAAGTTTGATAGAGGTATAGCGCGATGAAGGTAGGAGTCCTTGGTGGTGGTCAGCTAGGCCGAATGATGGCAATTGCCGGATACCCGTTAGGGATCGAATTTGGCTTGTATGATCCAGCAAAAGACGCCTGTGGCGGTCAAGTGGCGACATTGCACAATGCGCCGTTTGAAGTCACCGATGCATTAAAACAGTTTGTTGATGAGTACGATGTATTCACTTACGAATTTGAAAATGTACCTTTGGAATTGGCTGAATACATCGCCGAGCGAAAGCCTTTGTATCCGGGTAAAGATGCCTTGTACTACAGCCAGCATCGCTTGCGTGAAAAGCAATTGTTTGTTGATCTTGGCGTGCCGGTAACAAAGTTCAGTAAGGTTGATGACCGTGCTTCGTTACTGGCAGCTGCTGACGACGTTGGTATTCCTTTTATCCTCAAGACTACGACTTTGGGCTATGACGGCAAAGGTCAGTATCGTGTTACGTCTGAGGCGTCGTTGACTGAGTTGGCGGACAAGCTGTTTCCAGAAGAAGGGCAGGCTTGTGAAGAAACCACCTATGCCGGCGTTCATGAATATATCGCGGAAGCCTTTGTTAACTTCACCCGTGAACTGTCGATTATCAGTGTACGTGCTCAGAACGGCGAATGCGTGTTCTATTCTCCGGCGGAAAATGACCACAGAGACGGCATTTTACATTTAAGTGTGGCGCCTGCGCCGAACTTGTCGGATGAGAAATTGGCTAACTTGCAAGAGTATGCGCGCAAGTTGCTTGAGAAGCTGGATTACGTGGGTGTGTTGTCCATCGAATTCTTCGAAACGGAAGATGGCTTGGTAGTAAATGAGTTTGCACCGCGTGTTCATAACTCAGGGCATTGGTCGATGGAAGGCTCCGTTACCGGCCAGTTTGAGAATCACATCCGAGCGATTGCTGGGTTGCCTTTAGGGAGCACTGAAAACCGCTCTGTAAGCGCCATGTATAACCTGGTAGGTCACGATGTTGATCGGTCAGTAATGTCTCAGCCTGATGTGCATGTGCATTGGTATGGTAAAGAAATCAAAGCGAAGCGTAAGGTTGGCCATGTAAATATTTTGGCGGAAGACTATTCGTCTTTGAATCAAAAAATTAAGTTGGTGGATGACGCTATTCTTTAGAGGCTTTCCACACTTGGTTAAAGAAAAGGGAATCTTCGGATTCCCTTTTTTATGTCTGCTATTTATTTGACCGGACTTTTTCTGACCAGACTTTGAATCGATCAGCAGACTTGATTACGGCCGTTATTCTTCGCTTCATAAAGCTTTTCATCGGCTTTATGAACAATTTCATAACAGTCCTGAAGATTGTTTGGGGTGATGGTAGCGACCCCGGCACTGATGGTAATGACGTTGGATACTTCACTGTCTTCGTGCGTGAGTTCTGCGTCAATAATAGCCTTTCGGGTTCGCTCTGCCAGCATAACGGCATCATCGTGTGAGGCGTTACTTAGAATCACAACGAACTCTTCGCCGCCATACCTGGCAACAAGGTCATCGGCTCGGGTAGCTTGATTTGAAATGATGTTGGCCACTTCACGCAATAGCTGATCGCCTTTTTGATGGCCGTAGTGATCGTTGTAGCGTTTGAAGTAATCTATGTCGATTAAGATGCAGGACAGTGGGTAATTTCGTCTAAGGCAGCGGTTCCATTCTTTAATCAAGGTGTGGTCAAAACTGCGTCGGTTGGCAATACCGGTCAGCGGGTCGCTCATGGTTTGTTCGGTGAGAAACTCTTTGGTTTTCAGAAGTTCCGAATTGGCTGTCTCGAGGCTTTCGTTTTTCTGTTGAAGCGATTGGAGTAGTTCCTGGTTTTGGTATTGCAGCGTCAGGGATTCGTTAACCCAACTGGAAAAGGTATTACCAAGGGTTATTAACACTATTAAGAAGAGAATACATAACGTACCCATCGTGATGTTGAATTCGTTACCGGAAAGGATGTTCATGATAATGGCTGGCACGAAGATAAGGCACACAAAGATATTTTGTGCGCGCTGAGACGGTGCCAGGCTCATGCTTCCGCCCATGGCAGTGGCTGAGGCAATCCAGATCAGCAATAAACTGTAGGCTTCGTTAGTGTAGTAGATAAAAAGCAGAAAACTGGCGCCCCAAATGGCACCGGTCATCGATGAACCCAGAATGAATTGATTAAGTGCTTTATCTGCAGGTTGCTTTAAAAAGTCTTTGGTAGAAATTTTCTTTCGTACTTGCTGTAGCCGAAACAGGGATACGGTGAGCATTACGCCATACCAAATTAACATGGTGAGCCATGGTACTTTGGTCCAAAAAAGAACCAATAAAATACTGCTGTTAAGAATGGTGGCAGGTACAGATTTTAACGAATTGGTATAGAGTAAAAAGATTCGTTTGTATTCTGGCGAATCGGCTAGAAGTGGTTTAACACCCATAGAGTACATCCTGTAATTCTATCATTCTTGGGAGATAGGCCCGGAGAGCATTTTGTTATTATTGTGGAACGTGTTTGACGTTCCTTTGCTCATACTAACATCTTGTTGGGTGTTTTTTGTACTTCCAAACGTCAGGAGTTGGATGATTCTTTGTGCGAGGGATCTGAAATGCGCCCAAATTTTCTCTCAAACAGCTTCCAGATAATGAAGTAAGGTACGAAATAAGCAGCCAGTAACACGACAAATGATCGGCTTGCCAGATGCTTAACTGAGTCATCGTCCACACCGTTAAGTGAAGGGATTAATATCGCGCCAATAAGAAAAACTGTCCAAAGTAGGCCGCCGTAAATTTTGAAACCTTTGGTTATTTTTTGGTGAAGTTGTTGCGCGTTTTGATTGGAAGTCATAATCCGTAAAGCTCAATTTAACAAAGGCGCTAGTGTAACAGACTCGAATGATGAGCGTAACTTGGTGAGGGAAGAGGCGATCGGTACGTCAATAAAGCATGAAAAAGAAACTGTGCCGCTGCAGGTGAATCAAGGCTCACAGACAGTGGCACGGCAATATCTTTATAGTGCGTTAAGTTTGGATTACGCCATTTTCAGAGTGTAGAGTTTCAGTTGCTCAGAAAACTCCTGAAGGCGCTCGATACCAGATTGCTCAGCTTCCTGACACCATTGTTTTAGCGCTGCCAATAACTCCTCTCCGCCTTTGGAACGTCTTGCCCAGATGTCCATAAGTTCTTGTTTCTTCTTATAGATCTCATTAAGCATGTCGTGTGAATCAAGCAACTGATCACGTTGTTTTAGGGCACGTTCATTAAGCAAGTTCTCATCGCGGCAAAGAACCTTTTTAGCTTTGGCAAACAGGCGCTTAAACTCTGCATTGGCCTTCGCGCGTTCTTCTTTGATGGCTGGTTTGATAACCGTCTTGGTGTACGCAGACATAATTTGGAAACGGTTGTGAACGGCCGCTTTGGCTGCGTCGAGGTCGAGGGTTTGTTTGCTGGTATCTTTAACTGGTACGGGGGCAACTTTACGAACTTTAGCCAGTTTCAGGAAAGATAGAATCTGAATCCACATCCAGCCAATATCGAATTCCCAAGGTTTAACCGATAGTTTTGCTGAATTTGGGTAAGTGTGGTGGTTGTTGTGTAATTCTTCACCACCGATGATGATACCCCAAGGTGAGATGTTGGTGGCTGCATCGCTGCATTCAAAGTTACGGTAACCCCAGTAGTGGCCCAGCCCGTTAACAACGCCAGCGGCGAAAACCGGCATCCATAGCATCTGGATTGCCCATAGGGTGATTCCGATAGGGCCGAAAGCGGCGATATCGATGGCTAGCATCAAAAAGATGCCTTTCATTTTATGTGGGGTGTAAATTTTACGTTCTAGCCAATCGTCGGGAGTGCCATTGCCATATTTTTTAAGGGTTTCTTCGGTGGCTGCATCGCGGTAAAGTTCTGCGCCACGTAGCAGAACGGTTTTTAAGCCTTTAACGACAGGGCTGTGCGGGTCTTCTTCGGTTTCACATTTTGCGTGATGCTTTCTGTGAATAGCAGTCCACTCTTTGGTGCTTTGAGCTGTGGTTAGCCACACCCAGAAACGGAAAAAGTGTTGTACTGCCGGATGAAGCTCAAGCGAACGGTGCGCTGAGAATCGGTGTAAGTAGATGGTTACACTAAGAATGGTCAGGTGCGTCATGATCAGCAACGCTGCAAGGAAGTGCCAAACATTACTTCCCAGCAAGCCTTGTTGCCATATTTGTTCCCACATTTAAACTGTCTCCACAATCGTTAAGGCGGTTTTTAACGTCTATTAATACCATGTTTTGGAATTAATTTCTTTAGTTGTTATTGAGTACTGCTTATTGAGCGTGCCATTGTACGTTGAAATTTAAGGTTGGTGTGATTTTTATGGCCCCATTACATATTATTTATCAAGATGATGACATGGTTGTTATCGACAAGCCATCAGGGCTGATGGTTCATAGATCTAAGATGGCGCATGGGGTTAAGACATTCGCCTTGCAACTTCTAAGAGATCAGATTGGACAAAAGGTACACCCGGTTCATCGATTGGATCGTCCGACTTCAGGAATTTTGGTTTTTGCTTTGAGCGAACAGGTTTTAGCTGAAATTGGACGTCAGTTTGAATTGTGTGACGTAGATAAACGCTATCAATGTGTTGTTCGTGGCTTTACTGGTGAAGGCATTATTGATCATCCGTTAAGTGATCCTGTGGATGATCGTCGGTTATTGCGTCAGGGGGTGACTCATGAGGCGAAAGATGCAGTTTCAGAATATCGGACATTGGAACATTATGAGTTACCTTGGCCATCCGGTAAGTTTTCTACGACCCGTTATTCGTTGGTTGAGGTGAAGCCAAAAACAGGGCGTCGGCATCAGATTCGTAAGCACATGGATCACATCGCACACCCGATCATCGGTGATACTCGCTATGGGCAAGGGAGTCATAACCGGCGGTTCAGAGAGGCGTTTGACAGTCACCGGTTGTTGTTAGCTGCAACCCGTTTGGAGATGCAGCATCCAGTCACTAAACAGCCCCTTCTGTTTGAGGTGCCGCCTGCAGAGGAAATGACAGCTGTGATTGATCAACTTCGTCAATATCAGGTGATTGTTTGAATCTGAGTTGATAAAAGCTGTCCGGATCAAGGCTACAGGTGAAATCCACTTTCAGATCTTCCAGTTTAGCCAGGGTACGGAGGCGGTGTAATGTATGCAGACGATCAGCTCGACAACAATCAATGGATGCGCTCAGTAAATTATCAAAAGCCAACGTGTTGGGTTGTTTGATTTGTTGGGTATTTAATACCGCGTCGCCACAGTGAAGCAGCCAACCAGTGTTCTTCTTGATCGCGACGCCACAGTGAGCACGGCTATGGCCAGGAAGACTGATCAAGAGAATATCGTCATTCTCTGGAAACAGAGGCGCAAATTCAAATCCGTGCCAATCTCCGCCCACAAAGTGATGAAACTGCCACTTGGCGGTATGTCGCCAATGCGCTGGTGTGTAACGACAGCGCTCCATCATAGTTTGAGGTGCGTTGGCTGCTTCATACTCTTTTCTTAGTACATGCACCGTTGCATTGGGGAAATCTGAAATACCACCTGTCTGCAGAAAGTCCATGTGTGTTAACACCAGGTGTCGGACATCATCGCGGGTATAGCCGAGTCGTTCGATCTGGTTGATTGCGCACTCAATTTTTAAGAGTGCAGGTTGAATAAAAAAGGGACGGGCGCGGCCCAGCGTGATGTCGGTTCTTTCTATGTCTTGTCGTCCCAGGCCTGTATCAATTAGAACCAGCCCTTTGGCAGTTTCAACCAGAATGCAGTGACACACCAGAAAGCGTGTTTCAGCGAGACCTTCTGTCGGAAAAAGCAGTCGAGAACTGAAAGGATTTAACGTACCACAATTCAAGTGGTGGATCTTTCCGGTCATGCGCTGTGTTCTCCATTCTGGTTTGGTAAGGGTGGCAGTTATTATCCGGTTTTCTGGGGGCCGAACAGATACGTTGTCTCTTTCTGAAACGCATTGTTGTTTGATTCGGCAGAGTGTGTCCTTCAATTTATACATCGGGAGTTGAATGTTCATACTAGATTTAAGGAAGGTACATAAATAAAGAGTGTGAGCGACAGCATGAGAGGCAACCCGTGAGTGCGATTCGAATTCCCCCGGAAATACTGGACTCCTGGCAAGGAACCCTAAATTTAATGGCAGAGCTGCTAGAGGCTTCTGCGTGCATGATTTCTTCGGTAACAAAAAAGACATGTACAGTACGTGCATTAAATCGCTCCCGCGAAAATCCTTTTTTAATCAAAGAGCGCTTACCCTTTAATAAAGATGATTTATGCCGTCAGGTGGTGGATACCGATAAAAAGCTGATGATAGAAAATCTTGATGATTCAGACAGTAACCACCATATGAAATGCTATCTGGGAGCACCTCTTCATTGGCCTGATGGTGAGATATACGGAACACTGAGTGTGATGGATACTAAGCCTCGTCAATTTGGCGGGGATTTAATGGTGATGTTTAATCAGTTGTTGGCACTGACGGAACATCAGTTGGCGCTGGTTTATGAAAGAGATCAGCATGAGCACACACTGGTGACTTTGGATCGTTATGAACAGCAATACAAGGAATTTACTTCAAGGGATGCGTTGACCGGAGCCTATAATCGTCGCGCTTTGCATGAATTGGCTATTGCTGAACTTTCCCGAACCACGCGTAAGGCCAGTTGTTTTGCGTTGGTGTTGTTGGATGTAGATCATTTCAAACAGATTAATGATGAGTATGGCAATACTGCCGGAGATGCAGTGCTGAAACATCTGGTGATGTCGCTTCAGGGTATGCTTCGTCAAAGTGACTTTGTCGCTCGGTTCGGGGGGGAGGAGTTTTGTCTCTTGATGCCGGAAATGGATGCCTCAAAGTCGTATGAGATTCTCGAACGGGTACGGAAAAAAGTGGCCTCCAAGGCTGTGGAATATAATGGTAATTCGATTTACTACACCGTCAGTATAGGTCTCTCCCTGTTTGAAACCGGGATGATTACTACGGTTGAAGAGTTGTTGAATATGGCGGATAGCGCCTTGGCCGAGGCCAAGGGCAGTGGCCGTAACAAGGTAGTGGTGGCGTCCATTGATACTCAGGAGCAAGCCATGTACAGCGCGTTCTAGGGCAAACTTGTTCAGAGGTACCCTAGTTGAAGTTTGCCAGGCGGAGAAGAGTTCCCCCGCCTGGCTCGTTCTCAAGTTGAATTTGCTATAGGGCTTCAGCCGCTTCTGGTGAGCTGTCCTCTGTAGATAGTTCACTTTCTTCGTGAAGACATTCAATCCAGTCTTTTTGATCAACCAGATTTAATTTGCCATCTTTTGTTGTGCGAATCGGGACAATGTAGTTACAGGACGTTTGCGGTTTCACACTGGCAAAGACCGGGTTGAAGCCAAAACTGACCGCCATCTCAATGATGGATTTCTGGTTTTCAGGGTCAATATCCGCAGCTTCATCGATATAAATGGGGATTTGATATCGACCTTGCTCTTTCTCTGTCAGTAACTGACGAATAAACAGCATGCCACAAAGCAATTTGATGGTGATTCGTGTCCCGTTAGAGCCTGCTGAATCAATTCGATCAAAGTACTCGGTGTCGTTGTTCCGGTTGACTACCTTGAAGCGAACATCAAACAAATCGGCCAGAGTTAGACCACCTTTCTCAGACCCGGCTTTAATCAGGTAGTCTTTGGCGTCTTCCAGGTGTTGGTTCGACTGTGGACTGTCAGAGAAGGCCATGTCGAACACGGAAAGGGTATCACCTTGCTCATAAGATTCAGATGTTGCCAGAATGGTATCAATGGCGTCGACGATCTGATTGCGCTCGATGATGTCGATGCGGAAGTCTTTCAGGTTGGAAATATGGTTTTTACCGACTTTGCGGTTAAAGCCGTTCATTTCATTTTTAAGACGATCCAAATCCTGTCGGAGCCCTTTAATGGTAGAGGCCACTTCGGTCAGTGCAACACGCGATTGACGCTCAATGGCTTCGCGCTCGTTGTCCAGGTTATGAAAAGCGGAGATCAATTTTTCCAATCGGGCGTCTTCGTCTTCTTCAATATCAAACTTGGTGACGCCGGCATTAAAGACCATCTTGTAGCTGTTTTCGATGTTGAGGTTGGTCAGGTTCAGTTCTCGGCATTCTTCGTTAAAGCTGTCGAGTTGATCGCTGAGCGATTCCATATCGATATCAATTTCAAGCGGGTAAGGTACGACATAGCCTTGGCGTAGCTCCAATCGATCATCAATTCTACGCTTGGCTGACTCGGCCATACGTTGTTGCTGACGTTCTAACTGTTCTCGTTTGACTTTGATCTGGCTGCGTTTGTCTGCAAGTTGGCTGGATTGCGCAGTGATGTCTTGTTGTTTCAGTTCGATGATGGCTTTTTCTTCCATCAACTGATCTTTTAGAGATAACTTTTCATCGTATTGCTCAGACAAAACCTGATATAGCTTGAATTGTTCTAAATCTTTTTCAGCGTGCTTTAGCTCTTCGTAAAGTACTTCACGTTCGGCTAATTTACTTTCAAGGTCTTTTGCGATCTCTTCTTGGGTCTCAAGCTCTTCCAGTGATAACTTGAGTGCTTCAATCTGTTCTGCCAGGGCTACTTTGTCTTCTGTTGCGGACATATCCGGAAGGCTCAGGTCGCTCAAATCCAGAGTTGCACCTGGCAGTTCGAGCGTGTGGCCTTTGATGCGATCAGCGATTTGTTCAATAAAGGCGCTGAAGGCTGTTTCATCGTCTATCTGAACTTCGCCTTGTTTTGTAGTCGCGAGGTTGAGTACATCCTGATTGAATAAGCGCCCGATAAGGTCCACTTCTTTTACAGAAAGATCTTCGCGAATTCTCGAATACAAGTTGTATTCAATGTTCTTCAGCTGTCGTTCCAGTGTTTTTAACTGGCGGCTGACGTCTCGTCGACGGGAAACGATGGTCGAGAGGTTTTGTCCTTTGATGCCTTGGATGCCATGCGATAGGCTTTCGTATTCGTTTCGGCTTTCCGTAAGCCGGTTTGTCAGGGTTTCAAGGTTAGTGAGGGCATACTCTTGATCCAAGCGTGCGTAGTCGGTCAGCCAACGTTCGATCTCTGCACAGTCAATCGCAATTTGATTGAGCTGAGTGGTGTAGAGTTGGTTTTGTTCGGCCAGTGAGGACTGTTGTAAGACCAGGCTTTCCAGTTCTTCGCTGAGCTGATCGCGATGGCTTTGGATGTAGTCATCCCACTCAGTCAGAGCAATATCCAGCTTGGGCTGTAATTGGCTGAGTTTACCTTTCAGTTCACCCCGTTTTTGACGTAATTGTTCTAAGGCTTCAACTGCATCCTGTTGAGATTCAAGCAAGGCCAGTTGTTTTCTGGCTCGGTTAACTTGCTCAAATGACGATTGCCAAACATCATAAAAGTCGATTGCTCCTGCACTGATTGCGCGGTCAAATACTTTCAGAATAAAGCGTTTGACGTCTTGGGCGGACAAGTTGTGTAAATTCAGAATTTTGCGGAAAATCTCTTTGTAAATCGGCGCGTCGCTGTTGTTGGCCAGAGGCACCATTCTAAGGTTTACGCGGCTGTCGAATTTGGTTGGCCCACCGGTGAGTAGAGCATTTAGTTCACTTGGCTTGAGTTCGACCGGGTTGGCACCACGGTTGTTTAATTCGATGAAGACTTTACTGTATTTCAGTAGTTTTCGATCTTCATAATAATCATCAAGGTTCAGCTCGCCCTGATAAGTAAAAAATTGGTGTTCATAGCCTGCGACAGGACCTAGCCCGGCTACGCCAATCACGACTTTGCCTTCAGGTAAATTCGCTTCTAAAAGAATGAAGGAACGATCAGTAGAGAAATAAAACTTTCGGGTTTCTTCAATGGAGTGGCCATCCCACTCGGTCAATCGCAAGTCGTTAATTAAAGGGAATTGCAACGCATTAATTACCGAGGATTTTCCTGTGTTGTTTGGCGCGCAGATGGATACCGGCTTATCCAATGGAATCACACACTTTGAATAACCTGCGGTGTTAAGTAGTGCCAGTTTAGTCAGACCGTACTGAGTAGATTGTTGTGGCATTAGTTATTCTCCTCGGTTTGTTCTGACGGGGTTTCTTCATCAGCGAGCGGATCGGTCGATGCGAACTGGTCGGATAATTCCATCACAGCATCTATGTATCGGTAGCAAGGGGCGAGTAGCTTATATTCTTTGCCAATTTCTTTTGCGAATCCAAGGCGAACCATTCGTTTGATGATCTCATTGCGGATGTCGCCCGCACTATTGATGTCGATTTGCTCAAAGATAGAGGTGTTTTGATTGAACAACCGCTCGAAAGTATCTCTGTTAAGAGCTTGTTCAAACAGGGCTGCTACAGGGTCATATCCTTTGTCCGCCCAGTACTCAATCAGAGTGTAAAGAAAGAGGGCAATACGACGGGACGTTTTGGTCATGGTGACGGTTGTGTCCGGCGTGGAGAAATAGAAATAACCGCGCGCGTCTTTAATTAAGGTGTAACCCAGGCTGTTGAACAGCGCCTGATATGCTTCCAGGTTTTGATCCAATGATTGCCATAGAATCAGGTTGTTTTCTGTGATGTGAAATCCGGACATTAATTTTTGATATACGGTAGTCAGCGCATTTAGCTTACTTAGGTCAATCAGGTTCGCTTCCGCGCTCAATGATACAGCTGAATCGTTTGGATTAGTCTTGGGAGTATCGGAGTTATATAAGGTTTCGTGTGTTGTCATAGTCATTCTTTTGTAGGCCTATGGGCCTTGTAATTCTGTCTTTTGGAATGCTCGGAGCAATGTTTTACCGGCCCCGTAATTTGCCTAATTCTTATGGCTGGGTCATGTTGTTGCTAGGCCCCGATCTGCAGGATCATTCTGATCGTTTGTTTTACGGCCACCCAGT
>JBFHTA010000076.1:0-14670 GCA_041590855.1 Pseudomonadales bacterium | reverse complement strand
CAGCTCCAGAAGCAGCAAAGTCGTATCAATGTGCTGGAAGAAGTGATTAAGTTGTTTAACTGGAAACGCTTTGGTAAAAGCTCCGAGAAGTCAGCGGATCAGGTCGAACTGTTCGATGAAGCAGAAACTGAAGTGTCTGCAGATGCGCCAGATACCGCTGAGTTGCTGGAAACGGCACACTCAGAGGAAACATCGTCTGACACTGCATCCAAGCCTAAGGCCAAACCGGGCCCGAAATCGTTCCCGCCTGACTTACCACGCAATGACATCATTCATGATCTGCCAGAGCATGAGAAAACCTGTGACTGTGGTTGCCAAAAAGTTGAGATTGGTGAAGAGATCTCCGAAGACCTTGAGATCATTCCCGCCAAGTTAGTGGTGAACCGTCATCGTCGTAAAAAATATGCGTGTAAAGCGTGTGAAGGAAAGATTGCGGTTGCACCCACGCCAGATAAGCTGCTTCCAAAAAGTAACGCATCGGCAGGGTTGCTTGCTCATCTGATCGTTGCCAAATATCAAGACGGTTTACCTCTTTACCGAATGGAAACCATCTTCGAGCGGATGGGGATTCACCTCCCCCGAAACACTGTGGCTAACTGGATGATCCAATGCGGTGGCAAACTGCAGCCACTCTACAACTTGATGAATGATCGGCTATTAGACAGTGGTTATCTCCATATGGATGAAACCACGGTTCAGGTGCTCAAAGAACCGGCTAAAAAGGCCGAATCCAAAAGTTATATGTGGGTTCGGAAAACGGGCGACCCGGAACGACCCATCATCTTGTTTGATTATGCACCCAGCCGAAGTGGCTCTGTGGTGGAATCACTGCTGCCTGGCTATCAGGGCTACCTGCAAACCGATGATTATGCGGGCTATCACAAAACAGGCGACCAGGATGGCATTACCCATCTCGGCTGCATGGCACACGCTCGTCGAAAGTTCGTAGAGGCACAAAAGGTCACTAAGAATAAGAGTGGCAAATCCGGCAAAGCGGATATGGCCATCAACATGATCAAGAAACTGTATCAAATCGAACAACAAGTCAAAGACAAATCACCGGAAGCGCGCTACCAGATCCGACAAGAGAAGAGCCTGCCTCAACTTAAAAAGCTCAAAGAATGGCTGGATAAGTCACTCCAACAAACCTTGCCCAAAGGCAAGTTGGGAGAGGCGTTAGCGTATCTCTCAAAAAACTGGACGAAACTGACTCGATACACTGAAGATGGCCGACTCAATATTGATAATAATCCCGTTGAAAATGCTATCCGCCCCTTCGCTATCGGCCGAAAAAACTGGTTGTTCTCCAACTCGCCAAGCGGAGCCAAGGCCAGCACGATGATGTACAGTATCATAGAAACGGCTAAGGCCAATGAGCTGGAACCGTATGCCTATCTCAGAACCGTGTTTACACGAATCCCGACCTGCCAAACGGTGGAAGACTTCGAACAACTGCTGCCGTGGAATGTGAAGCTGGAACCAGTACCAAAGATCAATGCTTAGGGATAGATGGGGTTAATTGAGCGTTTACAGTAGATCCATACCCCCTGTGAAGTGCTTAATTCAGGTATTGTCTGAGTTCGGCCGGTGTAGTTAGAAATCCGAAGAATCGGACTCTGAATAACTGTTGCCACCATCAATGTACATGGTACGCATGGCTATGTACTGTTTATTCAGGTGATTCTGGTATTTCTGCCAGGTCTTTTCGATGTCACCTTCCGCTTCTTTTGTCCCTTGCAGAAACTCTAGCATACGTTCCTGGTCCGCATTTTGCGGTTCAAGCTGGCCAGTGTTGAGTTGGTTAATGACGTAACCACATTCTGTCAGAATCTGTGATTCTTTAATGCTGAATATGCCTTCACGAGCAAACCCGTTCGGGAAATGTTTTGCGTCGTAAAAGGTTCTTTCTGAAAGGAAGCTGTCTTTACTCATAACGTCAACCTCGGTGTACTTCAACATAGTTTTTTATTCAACACAGTGTTTATTTAACATGGGGTTCATTTCAACTGGACTATTTGATTAATAGCCCGTTTCTAAAACCGTTACTTGCGTTTTTCCATGCATTGATCAAAAAGGGCTTCGTAATCTAGCTCGTCCTGGGATGCATCTTCAGGAGCATTGGCAACACGCTCGTCGACTTCTTGATAGCACAGAGACTCTGCGTCGGACGGTGCTTCACTCAAATACAGGGTTTGCTCTTCAATGCATTCCTGAATCATGGATTGCATCTCTGATTCAGGTAAACCGTCTTGTGCCATTTGATTACAATAATCGGTAATGGCGTCCATCGCCTGGTTGGTCGCAGCAGTGGCCAATGACGAGTAGGATGCCAATACAAAGGCGGGTAACAGCAAAAGCGTTTTGGTTGTTTTCATAATTTGTCACCTTGAGAAAGTGACTAAATTATGAAAAGAGAATAGGGCTTAGAAAAACGAAATAATTTTGTGCTTTCAATAAAAAAATTTTGATTGGGTGTAATCTGTTCAGACGTCGATTAAATCTTTATTTCTTCTGGGATGTCCTCAACCGGTACTTCCAAGGTGCGGATTAATTCCAGAATGGATTCTATTTCTTTAAAGCGCACATTGTCTTTGTGGTAACAGGCGAAGATCTGACGGGTAATGACAGGTGCGTCGTGTACCTGAAACAGTTGTTGGTCAACCATAGGTTCTACTAATCGGTAAGGAAGGTAAGCGCTGCCGCCAAAACGAAGAATGAAGTCCATCGCGATTTTTGACAGGGTGGTGTGCAGTACCGGTTGAGCGGCATCCGGAAACAGTTGGGCAATGCTCATTTGGAAATTCAGCCCCCAGTCCACTGAAACGTATTGTTTAGACATGGCTTGTTCAGCCGTTTTATCCGGTTCGCTGGACACCAGAATCAGTTCAGCGGTTGTAATACTGATGGATTTAAGGTCACTGATTTTGGCCGGCTCATAGACGAGTGCTAAATCCAGAGTTCGCTCCATCAGATTGCGAATCAGGGTTTCCCCGCCATGAGCTTCCGCGCGGATAGCCAGCTCCGGATGGTTTTTGTGTATTGCGTGAAGGGTGTCTTGTAACACCAAATCCCACAGACCACTGGTTCCTCCCAGTGCAATAACGTGCTGTTGTTTTTTCTTGAGAGAAACGTCTTGCTTGGCTCGTTCCCAAGCGATGAGGATGGTTTCAGCGTGATTGATTAAACGCTCGCCGGTGACCGTTAGCTGTAAGTTGTTTCTGAAGCGGGTAAACAAAGGCGCGCCAATGATGTTCTCCAGTTGTTTGACACGCGCACTGACCGCCGCCTGAGTGAGGTAAAGATTCTCGGCGGCTTTGCCAAAATGACGGGTGTTTTTTACTTCAAGAAAGGTGCGTAAGAGTTCAATATCCATTGATAACTTCGGCCCGTAACTGCTGTATGACGTTAAAAAGGTAGGCGTTTAATGTGAGTGTAATGCCTTTCTTTTCAAAGTCATAGTCGGGGCCGGAGGTGATAATTAATTCCAGGTAACAGTCTTTATTTGAGCAGGAAGGAACTGGTGTAATATTCAGAAGTTCACACAAGCTTTCCGACAGTAAGGCAAGGTGCACCGTCAAGTCTGTAATACTGGGAATATTCGCAACCTGGCATAGGGTGTCGGTGTCCAGAATCTCACTGTTTGATTCTGAAATGACTTTAAGCAATGGCCGCAGTTCTGCACGTTTACTAACTAAGCCTGACAAGCGCTCTGCAAATAGGTGTTCGTCAATTTCCTCAAATCTTTGATAACTGCTTACTGTTAGCTCTCCCCACTGGGGTGCGTGTTGTTCGTTAAGCGCAGCCGTATTCGACGGCGTCATGTCTGAAGGCGTAGGGTCGTTCATACCGGGAACCAGTCAAAAGGTTTGTGGCCATTTTCACTACTTTTCTCGGTGGACCCAAGTCAAATCTCTTTGTGGTTTCAATAAAGAAAATTTATGGTTTTCCCGGTATGGTTTGGAACGGATTGGTAAGGTCAGGCTAAAAACCGTTTTAAGATAATCACGCTTTCTTTTATGGTGACAACAAAAATATTTCGTTGTACGCCATGGAGGATTGCACCCAGAATTGCCGCTTCTTTAGGAGGTTCACTCCGATCATGAATCATTCTTATCCCTATACTAATTTACAAAATAAGGCGATTGTCATGCGCATTGCGATTTTATCTCGTAACCCACAGCTATACTCTACCCAACGCTTGAAAGAAGCTGGGGAAGCGCGCGGTCATACGGTGGATATTATTGATACTGTGCATTGTTATATGGACATTACCAGCAGTAAGCCGATGGTTCGTTATAACGGTAAGGCTCTTCCGCATTATGATGCTGTGATTCCTCGTATTGGTGCATCTATTACATTTTACGGAACAGCGGTAGTTCGTCAGTTTGAAATGATGGGTACGTATTGCCTGAATGAGTCCGTTGCGATCAGTCGCTCGCGAGATAAATTGCGCTCGTTGCAGTTGTTGTCCCGTAAGGGAATCGGCCTGCCTCGCACAGGATTTGCGCACTATCCGGACAAAATTGACGACTTGCTTAAGAACGTTGGTGGCGCGCCTGTAGTCATTAAGCTTTTGGAAGGCACCCAAGGTATTGGTGTAGTTTTGGCGGAAACCCAGAAAGCGGCCGAAAGCATTATCGAGGCTTTCATGGGGTTAAAGGCCAACATCCTGGTTCAGGAATACATTAAAGAAGCCGGTGGCGCAGACATTCGTTGTCTGGTGGTGGGTGACAAAGTCGTTGCTGCAATGAAGCGTCAGGCAGCGGCTGGTGAATTCCGCTCCAACTTGCATAGAGGAGGGACGGCTGAGTTAGTGCGTCTTTCCCCGGCGGAACGAAAAACAGCAGTAGATGCTGCAAAAACAATGGGATTAAGCATGTGTGGCGTAGATATTCTACGCTCCAATAATGGGCCTGTGGTGATGGAAGTGAATTCTTCTCCGGGCCTGGAAGGCATCGAAACGGCTACGGGCAAAGATGTGGCCGGCATGATATTCGCCCATATTGAAAAGAGTGCGAAACCAAATCGTACCAAAACGCGTGGAAAGGGTTAAAAAGGAATCCGATATGTACAGCGACCCGATTAAAATTGGTGAGGCTGAAGTCTTACCAGGTGAAACCAAAAAAATTGATTTACCCGCCGTTGCTTTGTATACCGACACCAGTATGTCCATTCCGGTGTTTGTTAAACGGGGTAAGCGGGCAGGGCCGACCTTGTTTGTCAGTGCGGCTATACATGGTGATGAGCTGAATGGCATCGAAATCATCAGTCGGCTGATTAACAGTAAGTCGATAAAAACAATGAAAGGAACCTTGATCGCGGTGCCTTTCGTGAATGGGTACGGGGTGTTAAACCAAAGCCGCTATTTGCCGGATCGGCGTGATTTAAACCGCTCGTTTCCTGGAACAAAACGTGGATCAATGGCGTCCCGTATCAGTTATCTGTTTCTGAATGAGATTGTTGCCAAGTGCGATTACGGCATTGATTTACATACCGGTGCCATCCACAGAACAAACTTACCCCAGATTCGTGCGAACCTGGACGATGAAACCACGTTAGAGATGGCGAAAGCCTTTGGCGTTCCGGTGTTGGTGAATTCAAATCTGAGAGACGGTTCGTTGCGCCAGGCGGCTGATGAATTAGGTGTGAAAGTGTTGCTGTACGAAGCGGGTGAGGCGCTGCGCTTTGATGAGCTTTCCATTCGTGCCGGTGTAAAGGGCATTCTGAATGTTATGCGTCACTTGGGCATGCTGATGAAATCCCGTAAAAAACGCACTCTTGTGGAACCCTTTGTGGCCAGGCAGACGGGTTGGATCAGGGCGTCTGACAGTGGTTTTGTGCATCACCAAAAGCAATTGGGTGATTATGTGGAGAAAGGCGATATACTCGCAACCATAAAAGACCCGTACGGTATTGTATTGGATTATGTGAAGGCCAATGCCAAAGGCATTGTGATTGGCAAACAGAACATCCCGTTAGCTCAGGAGGGCGAGGCGATGTACCATTTGGCCTATTTCAAAAAACCGGACGATGTCGTAGAAAATATTGAAATCATGCAAGACGTGCTGATTCCTGAAGAAGCGGACGACAGCTGATACACATATTATTAACAACTTTGAGTTTTGAGGAACAATTAATCAATGGAAATTCTGGTCTCTGACTGGTTTCAGACCTACAAACTGAATATTACCCTGACCCTGATTATTTTTAGTCTATATGCAATCTTTCGCTTTTTTGCCGGGCCACGCATTCGTGAACAAGCGGAACAAGGTCGCTTAAAGAACCGATCAGTGGCCAAGGCGCTCTCGGCTCTCAATGTAATTCTGATGATTGGGGCTGTAGCCAGTGCGCTTGTGGTCTGGGGGTTTGACTTCAAAGGTCTGTTAACGCTGTCAGCCAGTATTTTGGCTGTGACCGGTGTGGCTTTGTTTGCGGGATGGTCGGTGCTAAGCAATGTGACCTCGTTTTTTATTTTGTTAGCTCACAATTCTTATCGACGAGGTAATTTTATCCGGATTATGGATGCGGATAACTACATTGAAGGCTACATTTCTGAGATTAATTTGTTCAATACCAAGCTGATCAGTGAGTCTCGGGAAGTCATGATATACCCTAATAACATGCTGCTTGCCCGACCTACGATCGTGAATCCGAGAGATCGTTGGATGCCGGTTGGTAAACTGGTTCCCAAGCCAAGAGACGACACCAAAGAGAAAGAGGATGAAAAAGAGGAATTAAAGGAAGAATTGCTCGAAGAACTCTTACAAGAGCTCAAAGCTGCTCAGTTAAGAAAAGTACAAAGAAAAGATGAACAAACCCAGCTTTAGGCTGGGTTTTTGTGTTTTAGGAAACTGACCGAGTGCTTGCAGCAGCTTAGCGGGTTTTAGGCATGAGTGGATTGCAGTTTTTGATGGTTACCTTTCCTTGTAACAAATTGCCTTTGGAATATTCCTGGAAGTGGCAAATGTTGGTGGCCGGGTCGTAATTTTCGATCCACAAATTATCGTCTTTCCAGGTTGCGCCCATATGATGCTGGCCTTGTGGCACGGTAATGGTCATGATTCCACCCCAGCGCTTGACGAACAGTTGTTGGAAGTGAAAGAAATAAGCTGCCCAGCCAATCAGAAAGATCAGGAAGCCGGCTGCTAACCCGATTTTCCATTGTTGTAATTTAACGCCTAAGAAGAATACGGGAAGCGCTACCAGTAGGATTACCACGCCCCAATAGAAATACGTAATCATTGTATATCCTTATTCAATCAATGGATGTTCTTGAATTGTAATTGAAATTTCGGGACATCGCTTTGATTCGAAGTAAAATGCGTTTTTTATGACTCTCGGGGTAGCACTAGGATGAAATTAATCTTGAGCAGAAAAGGTTTTGATAGCTCGGCAGGTGGTTGTCCAAATCCGATCTTTCCTGATGGTTCCATGCTTGCGTTGCCTATTCCTGACACTAAATCCTCGGTCAGATACCGTGATCTTAAGCATCATCTTCCGTCCGGTGAGGTGGTGGAGGTCTCTGATCTGGTTTCGCAATTAACCAAGGGGAAAATTAAGCCAGCTGTCGGAGCGCATCTTGACCCGGATATGATTGCTTCAGCGTATTCCAGAGAGCCAAACTGGCGACCTGTCTTAGGCCAAACAGGGGCGGCGCAAGGCCATTTAACAAAACAAGCGGTGGGCGTAGGCGATGTGTTTTTGTTCTTTGGATTGTTCAGAAGTGTAGAATTGTATAAGGAAGGTCGAAAGAAAGCCCGTTGGCGTTTTGTCCCTGGCTCTAAGTCAAAACACGTTCTTTGGGGCTGGTTAGAAATCGGTGAAAAACTGATTATCGACCAGACAGAATTCTCTTCTTCTGAGACTGACCATCTAAAGTGGTTGGCGTACCATCCGCATCTGCACGGCGAGCCGGAAGCCAACAATACGCTATATCTCTCTTCAACGACTTCAATGCTCGATGACTTTGTTGTGGATGGCCTTAATTCGTCTGGCTCGGTTCTGAATAATAAGAAGCCAGGACACGGGGTTTTCAGCAAGGTGACCGATGAACTGGTCCTGACACATCCGGAGTCCCTGAAACCCAGCTTCTGGCAATTGCCGGAGTGGTTTTATCCCTTTTTGTCTTCTTCGTCTCATCAACAAGGGGATCGGGAACCTCTGTCGTATCATCATAAGCCTAATCGTTGGTATGAGCCGTCTGATGGTTATTGTCAGTTGCAGTCAGCAGCACGAGGGCAGGAGTTTGTGTTGGATGTGGATCATTACCCAGAAGCAAAAACTTGGCTGGCAGGGCTGATACAAAGAAACAGCTGATGGCACATTGAGAGAAATAGTTAAGAACGTCTTATACAAACCACAAAAGGCTTAATCTGAATCAATGGCATGAAGAATTTACTTGGTAAGGTAGGGTCAGTTAACTGTTATAGGATTCTCTCATGCCGCAAGTTTCAGAAGCCGACATCAAAATAGGTATTGTCACTGTCAGCGATCGCGCCAGCGCAGGAGTTTATGAAGACATTTCCGGTCAGGCCATCATTGATACGCTTAATGACTATCTTACGTCCGATTGGCAAGCGCTGTATCAAGTCATTCCGGATGAGCTGGACGAAATCGAACAAACACTGATTTCTTTAGCAGACGATGAACACTGTTGTCTGATTGTCACCACCGGTGGGACGGGGCCAGCGAAGCGTGATGTCACGCCAGAAGCAACGGAGGCCGTTTGTGATCGTATGATGCCAGGGTTTGGTGAACTGATGCGTGCAGAATCGCTGAAGTTTGTGCCTACGGCGATTTTATCCCGTCAAACTGCAGGTCTGAGAAAAGATACCCTGATCGTGAACCTTCCCGGCAAACCTAAATCGATCCGCGAGTGTTTGGATGCAGTTTTTCCGGCCATTCCGTATTGCATTGATTTAATGGAAGGGCCGTTTATGGAATGCGATGAGTCTGTGATCCAACCGTTCCGACCCAAGAAGTGATTTTTATTTATATATTTGTCAATAACTTATGCCTCTTTTTAAAGCAAAAGTATGTATTTAGTGTTGAGTGTAATCACTTGTTGGGGCGGAAAAATGGTCATCAATCATCAAGATAGGAAAGAAAGCCTATAAAAAATCAGTAAATAAGTGTTTTGGCAGGCTAATTGCGATGAAGAAAGCGGTTTTAAAACGGACTTTTCTTTCTGGAGCAATTGGCTATGAATAAATTCGATTTCGGAAAGTACAAGGGCATCATCGTTTCTATTGCCTTATTTCTACTATTGGATGCCTCTGTTCTTACGCTTAACTTCTATATTTCTTATGAAATTGCTGACGACGCAGTGGACGTCAACCTGGCAGGGCGTCAGCGCATGCTTTCCCAACGCATGATGAAATCTCTTTTAGATATTGAAGCCAGTGAACAACAAGAACAAAAACAAAACGCACTGGCAGAACTGAACTCAACATACCAATTATTTGATCAAACCCTGGTGGCTTTTGATAAAGGTGGTGAAACACAGGGGGCAGATGGCCAGCCGGTTACGCTAATGGCTGCGAATTCGCCGGGTAGCCTGGACGCGATAGCTCAGGCAAAGCAGCTATGGCAACCGTTCGCAGGGCATATTAAAGATGTGATTGACTCAGCGGAATATTTGGGCACGTTGGATTTTGATGCCAATCGCTTTAACGAGGTTATGGCTGCGGCCATTAGTTACGGTCAGGCAAACAACCTAAAACTACTCAACGTAATGAATACGTTAACCCTGGATCTCGAAAATGTTGCTTCTTCAAAGGCGACCACCTTACGTTTGATTCAAACGGTAGGTATCAGCCTGGCAATCATTAACTTCTTTATCATTCTGTTTCATTTCATCAGGCAGTTGCGAGAGAGTGACGAGAAAATTGAAGCTGCTCGCAAAGAAACCCATGAAATACTCAGCACAGTTGGTGAAGGCCTGTTCCTATTAGATAAAGACTTTGTAATAGGTAATCAACACTCAGAGGAGTTAAAACGCATCTTCAATCGATCGGACATTGCAGGTCAATCTTTCGAAGACTTGTTATCCGATATCCTGACTGAAAAGGATATGACGACTGTCTACAGTTTCATCAATTTGTTGTTCAAGCCATCTATCAATGAAAACCTCATTGGGGATTTAAACCCGCTCAATGTTGTTGAGATTAATATCCCTAAAAAAGGCGGTGGTTATGACAATAAATTTTTACGCTTTGCATTTTCCAGAACCATGGACAATCTGAACATTTCCCACGTGCTGGTCACAGTAACGGACATCACTCGGCAAGTTCTATTATCAAAAGAGCTGGAAGAATCCCGTCAGCAAAACGAAAAGAATGTGGAAATGTTATCTGTCATTCTTCACGTAAATCCGATGATGTTCTCCCAGTACATTGATAACAGCTATCAGGCATTTAATGAAATAAACAACGAGTTAAAACGCAGTGTCAAAAGCCATAAGCAATTTCTTGATAAAGCAACGGCGATATTTGTCAAAGTTCATAACTTCAAAGGGGAGTCTGCCTCTTTGGAATTGCAGCCCTTTGTGGATTTGGCCCACCAGTTTGAAGATCAAATTGATCAGTTGAGGGATGGACGAATTCTATCGGGTAATGATTTTTTACCATTGGCTGTTTTGCTTGATCGCTTGATGTCACAAATGGATGCGGTAAGTCGCATAACTCAAAAACTGCTGACTTTTTCAAACGACCTGTCGTCTGAATCCGCTGAAGTGCGCTCCGATTGGGGGCATTTGCAATTGCTCGCAGATGCTGTGGCTGAACGACAAAATAAATCGGTGGAAGTTGTGACTTCAGGTCTTAACGACTATCCATTACCCACTCATTTTACCAAGTCTTTAAATTCCATTTGCTTGCAGTTGATCAGAAACTCGATTGCACACGGTATAGAAACTGAAGCAGATCGTCTGGCGGCGGAAAAGCCTGCAATGGGCGAGATTCAGATTCGTTTGTCTCAGCGCCGAAACGGTCAGCTGCACTTTGAATTTAAGGACAATGGACAAGGTTTGATCATCGAACAAATTCGTGAAAAAGCGCTTGAAAAGGGCATTATTGATGAGCGTAAAGCGGAGCAAATGGATTCCAAACAGCTGGTATCCCTGATTTTTTCACCGGAGCTGTCAACGGCAAACGAGGTGGATGAAGATTCAGGGCGTGGCGTTGGTATGTTTTTGGTCAAAGAAGAAATTAAAAAGCTGAGGGGCAAAATCACCATCAGTTCCCGTAAGGGACAGGGCTGTGGCTTTAGCATAATGTTTCCGCCGCAGAGTTCTCAAGAGAAAGAGGCGGCATAAGGAGAAAACATGCTAACACTGATGGTAGTGGATGATTCTAATATCATCCGTAATAAGATTAACCGAGCCGTAAATAATGAATCGACCGCCTCTCGTGTCAGAAAAGGGTTTGAATTGGTGGCTGTGGCGTCTAATGGTTTGGAGGCTTTAACGTCCTGCCGGTTGTTGATGCCAGATGTGGTGACCATGGACTTGACCATGCCTGAAATGGACGGTATTGCCTGTATTGAACGTCTTATAAAAATAAAGCCGGATATCCTGATTTTGGTTGTCTCGGCGCTGTCGGATAAAGCCACAGGGATAGAAGCCCTCCATAAAGGTGCCAGTGGCTTTTTACTCAAACCCTTCAGTGAAAATGAACTGTTAGATTCTTTAAATGAATTGGTAGCACATCTATGAACGAAGAAAACTTGCAGATTTTTATTGATGCCATTATTCGTTATTTTGGCTACACCACAGATAAGGACGTTGTGGTGGGTACGCCGTACCTGGAAGAAAATCGCTCACCCATGGCATTGGATTACACCGGAATTATAGGCGTGGCCGGACCGATTAAAGGTTGTGTCTACGTCACGGCTCCCCGTATTTTGTTAACCCACTTGTTGCTGAGTAGTGGAGAGTCAGATACGTCGGAAGAAAACATCATTGATTTGATTGGTGAGTTAGCCAATACCATATCAGGCAATGCTCGCCGAGAGCTGGGTAAAGACTTTATGATTTCAGTTCCGTTGGTGATAGAAGGTGCCCCTAGTCATATTCATCTTCCCCAAGAGCAGCGTTCGTATGTGATTCCTTTGTCCTGGAAGTCTTATCAGGCAGCAGTGGTAATCTCGTTATCAGAGCGAACCTTCCTGGCGCTGTAACGAAAAGTTAGGGGGCTTCATTAGGGCTCCCTGGGGTCATCCTGGGTTGTCAGGGATCTTTTTGAGAAATTTATAAAAGGAGCTTATGTCGCTAAAGCCAAGCTTTTCCGACATGTCTATTTTAGAGTGATTGTCCCCGCTCCATTGTTGAAATTGGTTAATACGAGCTTGCTCTAGCAGATGTGTGTAGGTGGTTTGCTCGAGTTTCAATTTACGAAACAGAGTACTTCTGCTCATGTTAAGAGCTTTGCAACAATGTTCTATGCAACTGTAATAAGGCAGGTCATTTGCCAGTAGCGTATTAATGTTGTTCGAGATGGTGTTTTGATTGGGTAAGGCTTCAGATAGCCTGGTCGCTTTTTGTTTCAGCATTGTTTTCAAATACGGATTGGAAAATCGTATTGCGGTTTGTAAATCCTGCTCATGGAAGACCAGAGTCAATAAACGCCCCTGGTATTGGGTAGGGCACAATAGCAAAGCATCCAACTGCGCTTGGAATGGCTTAAGTTTGGCAGGTAAGATCACCTGACATGGCCTTATGCTTTTGCCTGAAAGATAAGCTATCCAGCTTAGCAAGGCAGAGGCGCTTCGTATCGGCGCAATCAAGGGATAGTGCTTCTCTTGTTGGAAATCCAGAGTTATGAGAAGCGTGCTTTGGTTATGCTCCACAGACCATAGTTCTGAAGGGTTCATTAGCTTAATGTTGTGGGTAAACACAGTTAATGCTTCATTCAGAGTGTCGCAATGGCTAATCCAATGCGCCAAAATACCGTTGGCGTGGGGTCTGATAATACGTCCGATGTCCCAGGCGTGGCGGATTTTTTCGGATAGGGAATCCACCGCATCCAATTGATGCCATAGCCAGATGAAGTGGTGTTCATCAATGCGCTGTTCTTGGATTGGCTCTTGGATTGGCTCTTGGGTAGAAGAATCATCGAACCCTTTTTTGTATCTTTGATAGAGCGACAGCGAATGGTTTGCCAGAGTGTTTTCATCCAGCAACTGGCGGTCTATTAGATGGTCTATCAAGTCTAAAACGGCAACCGTCGAGACTTTGGCTCTGGATTTCATGAAAGGTTAAGATCCTGGATTATCACTCGGGGGCTCCCTTGTTCAGGGGGTTCTTAATTTACCTTAAAGACAGACTTCAAATAAAGATGCGCTAAATTCAGATTTCCTGAAGGCGGGAATGGTTTAACCTGATTTCTGAACGATGAAACGAAACGCCAAGTCTTTGAAACTAATTGCCTAATCGGCTCCCGGTATGAGGAGTAAGCTTCGGTTATATTCCTTAATATGTTTCGGAGATTTGTATGAACTCGATAATTTCTACTGAGTCGACACTAAGAACGCTTATTCCTGATTATCTTAAAATTCTGGATAAGCGGGTTTTAAGCGAGCTGGATGCCCATTGTTTGGAATTTATCCGCTGTTCTAAATTAGCCGTACTGGCTCTGGCGGGGGAAGAGGCCGGCTTTCATCTGATTCATGTGACACAGGATCTAAAGGTAGATTCAGCTAACGAGCTGTTATTACAGAATCTGAAGGACTATCAGATTGATGCACAACATAACCAGCGCTATGCCACCATATTCTTTTTAGCGCCAGGGCTAGGACATGCTTTGCGGGTTAATGGTTATGTGGAGGAACGCGAACTTGGGGTGGCAGCGTTATCCGACGTTCGTTTTTTGGTCACCCAGGCCTTTGTGCATTGTGCTCGTGCTGCCGCTCGTTCGCAGTTGTGGTCGCCGGTGGAGAGAATTCCTCCATTTGATGAAAATGGGGTTAAGGCTGCCGACTTACTGCCCGAGTATTTAACCCACGTGTCTTATGCCTTACTCAAAACTCATAATCAACATTGGCAGACCGAAGTTTCGCCACGAGGTGATCAAACCGGTTTTCTTACGCTCATTGAAGAGAATGTAATATTTCTTCCTGAACGGCCGGGGAATAAAGTGGCGGTCAGTTTGAGGAACATTCTTCAAAACTCCTCGGTTGAACTACTGTGCATGATTCCCGGTTGTGAGCTGGTTCTTGAACTGTCTGGACAAGCCCAGATTACTTCGGACGCTGATTTATGTGCAAAGGCCGCAGTGGATGGCAAGCTGCCCAAACTGGGCATCTTGATTAAAGTGGCATCACACTCACTGGTTCATGCGTCTGTGTTTAAAAACATGTCACTGTGGGATCAAGCCGATTACGTGCCGAAAGGTGAGGTGACGCCATTTCCAAAAGTGTTATCTGAACACATGAATGGACGGGGTTTGCTAGGTAAAGCGACTAATCAAGTGGTTAAAGCCGTGGTGAATCACGACATGAAACGCTTGTATTAAGGGGGCCCAAGACTCGTCCGTTCTGGGGTGCCTACATCTTGATCTCAACGGAGACTTCGGCACCTTCGATGGACTTGATGTAGCCTTCTTTGGTTTCATCTTTTAAGACTTTCCCGTCTAGGCTCATGTTTTTTGGCTTCTTTTTATCAATAAGAAGGTT
>JBFHTA010000075.1:0-14679 GCA_041590855.1 Pseudomonadales bacterium | reverse complement strand
GGTAAGGGGCTGGCAGATAAAACCGAGCGCTTTGCGGCTGAGTCTGTTGCCGGATCACCACTGCTTTTGACGACTTTAGCAAAAATGATAGTACCGTTTCGCCACCAGGTGAACTCAATAGTCGGAGGGTTTTTAATGCCATCCGTTGGGGAATAAATGGCGGCATTTGGTCCGTTCAAAATCCAGGCGTAGATTTGAGCTTCATAGTGCTCGGCAGCGGTCAGTTCCGGTTGGATTACTTGTTCTTCCGATTTTACAGATTTTTGATTACTGGCCTTGGATTGCTCACTGGCTTGTTTGTCTTTAGAGGCAACAACGTCAGCAACCTTGATGTCTTCTTTCGCAATAACGGGTGCTTCAACGGTTTCCTGTTCGCTGTCTTGTTTACCGGCCACTTCTACAGCGGGTACCGGATTGTCTTGTTTATTCTTGGTATTGAATTGATGGGTTGAACGCGGGTTTGCTTTTATCGACGCGGGTGTGGGTGCGTCTATTTTTACCTCCGCTCGACTGGACTTATCTTGCCGTACCGATGCTTCTGACCCCGCCTGCTCTTGTTGTTTGGCTGGGGCGGATTCTTCCATATGAGCTTGTTCTGCTTTGGACTCTTTACTGGCCTGGCTTTCAATTTGATCTTTATCGGCTTCTTCGGTGATTTCTCGGGAATTTACATTAGCTTGTTGGGCGGTGAGTTGGATTTCTACAGAATACGCAGGCTCCTGTAGCGGAATAGGGATCAGCTCGGGCGTAGGATACAACAGGGCTATATGGCCAGCTAAAGCCAGTATAAGTGCCAGAAATAAGGAAAGGTGATTCGAGCGCATCCGACCTTGAAATATCTATGAGGCTAAAACTAGTATGAGGCTAAAACTAGGTTGCAAATAAATGCGACCAGTACTCTGTGAGTGTATCAGTTTACTGCGCTAAGAAAACAGCTAATACCTTGATTTGTTTATTAAATAGCCAAATTTTATGTGGTGTAGATATTGATAGTTTTTATTAATAGGAGCGATAGATAAAATTAACTAATCTGTTGGGTAGGATTCTAAATATCGCGCGTGTATGATTGATTCACTTTCGATAAAGTGCCGATTCCGGTTCTGGAAGGGCACGACTTTCCTATCGTATTACATACATTTTAAGGAGCAACGCAATGAGCGTATTAGTTGGCAAGAAAGCCCCAGACTTCACAGTTCCAGCGGTTCTAGGTAGCGGTGAAATCGTTGATTCTTTCACTCTTTCAGAAGCAATCAAAGGTAAGTACGGCCTGGTATTCTTCTATCCTTTGGACTTCACTTTCGTATGTCCTTCAGAGCTTTTGGCTCTTGACCACCGTATGGAAGAGTTCAAAGCGCGTAACGTTGAAGTAATCGGTGTTTCTATCGACTCTCACTTCTCTCACAACGCGTGGAGAAACACACCTGTAAACGAAGGTGGTATCGGCCCAGTTAAGTACACTTTGGCAGCTGACATGACGCACGAAATCTGTAAAGCATACGATGTTGAGTCTGAAGGTGGTGTTGCTTTCCGTGGTGCGTTCCTGATCGACAAAGAAGGTAACGTTCGTTCTCAAATCGTTAACGATCTTCCACTAGGTCGTAACATGGACGAGCTAATCCGTTTGGTTGACGCGCTTCAGTTCCACGAAGAGCACGGTGAAGTTTGCCCAGCTGGTTGGAACAAAGGTGACAAAGGTATGGACGCTTCTCCAGAAGGTGTGGCTAAGTATCTTTCTGAAGAAGCTGACAAGCTTTAATTTGAAGCCATTGTGCTTCAGAGAATAGCTTTTGTGCTTCTCGAATCCATGATCACGATGTGATCCTGGATATAAAAAGAGTCTCTCAGGAGGCTCTTTTTTTATGCCTTAAATTTCCCTTCTGTGAATATCTCTTTTGTGTACTTTCCTGATGTAGTGACGTGCCGATAGCTGTTGGCGTAACTTTCAATAAGGTTGGATCGTGCGCTTTGAGGCAAAGTACTTGCCCGCTGTTGTAGTTGTATGGCGGCTTCACTCAGATGCTTGGGTAGGGAGCTCAGAGCATCTTCGACGGATGAGTTCGAATGATGAGACGTCAGCTGATGAGCAGCCAGATGGGTATCATACAGTCGATAATAGTCAATGATGTGCTGGTCTACTGATTGCGCCAGTTCTTCAACGCTGTCTTTTGTATCCAAAGGCCTTCCGAAGTGCAAGCTCACCTTGCCTTGGCAGCGATCCAGACTGTCAATTAAGTGCTCCATGGTGTCGGTTCGCAGGGGGGCGTCATGCTCACTGTCGGAGAGGGATTTCAAACTTGTTTCTACGGCTTTGTGGGTGTCTGACGGGTCCCATTGATAACTGATCGAAACGGGGATCAAACTTTGTGTGGTAAGAAACTCTGATAGCGATTGGTGACGAGGTTTCGCCATGGTGAGCATCTTGATTACCGATGGATTGGTGATGTCTATCCCGTCTTTGGCCCGGCCTTCCCGATGAGCTATCCAGACATTATGTTGCGATAAGGTTTGTTGGATCTGCTGGCTGAGTGTTCTGAGTGCTACGAATTTCTGTTTTAACGGCATCTTTCCTCTGGGAACTTCCAGACACCCGGCCATTCGCATAAAGGTGGCCATGGCGGCATCTTCGGTCAGATTACTTCCTATTACACACCGCGCGGCCGAACATCGATGGCTCAGTAATGCATGATTCACCAGGATAGGGTCAAGCAGGATGTCCCTGTGATTGCTGATGAAAATGTGGTGCTGACTTGAGTCGAGTTGGGATAACCCGGAAATCTCGATCTGGGAAAACTTGCGTCGTACCCAGTGACTGAAAAACACCATAAAGGCGGTGACATCGGAGGGAACATGTTTCAAGGATTCGTCATGTGCTTGTAAGCGGTCAGCGTGCCCCGGCTGTTCCTTTAAGTGCTGTTCCTGTAAGTGCTGCAAAAGCGCTTGTATGTGGAACGACGTGCCGGATGTTTGTTTTGTTTTGTCAGAAGAATCGGACGTTAACAGGGATTCAAAAGCTGGGGAATGCATCGTTTAAGTACCTATAACCAGTTGAAAAATCATATGAAAATATCTGGTTATTGATAGTAAGGGCTTCTTCTTTAATAGCCTACAGCTTCTGATGAGGTTGATTCGAGAAGTCAAATGGTTGAGTCCGGCAGTCAAGCGGGGATGGCTCTGGCTGGGTAAAGTAGCCACCATCAAATGATTCAGGCTTTAGTGAAAGGAGGCCAAGATGCTACAAGCAGTAGTTCCCCAAGAGCGATTCACCAAGGACGTTATTTCCAAAGAAGGCATTTCTGAAAACATGCCCAAAGACAGTTTTTCCAAGGAAGAGTTAAGCACAACCATTTCAGTCGAGGGAGATGACTCACTCTCCGATTACAAAATGATGTTGCCGCAAGGCGAGATGCAATTGCTTGACCGTGTTGTGCACCTAAGTAAGGACGGTGGCAACTATGGTCGCGGTGAGATCATCGCAGAGTTTGATATTCATCCGGACCTTTGGTTTTTCAAATGCCACTTTCCTGGTGATCCTATCATGCCAGGGTGTTTGGGTATTGATGCCCTTTGGCAAACCTTGGGGGTGTACCTTGCTTGGCAAGGGCATTCGGGTAAATGCCGTGCTTTAGGCGTCAGCGATGTGAAGTTTGGTGGTGAAATTTTGCCGGATACCAAAACAGTACGTTTTCATGTGCATGTTAAAAGAATCATTCATCGTGGTATGACGCTGGCGATTGGTGATGGTGTGGTACTGGCCGACGGCAAAGAAATCTACAGTGCCAAAAACTTGAAAGCGGCGTTGATCTAGAGCTGAGGTGTACATCGGATGAAACGTGTAGTGATTACGGGCGCAGGCATTGTATCCAGTCTGGGCAATTCGTTAGATGAGGTCAGTACTTCTTTAAGGTTGGGTAAAAGCGGTATTGCCAATAACGAGACCTTTAAAGACGTTGGTATGCGTTCCCATATAAGTGGCCATATTGAATTTGATACCACGGCGTTAGTGCCTAAGCGTGTTGCCCGCTTTATGGGGCGTGGCGGAGCATATGGCTATCACGCGATGGAACAGGCCTTTGAGAGCAGTGGTTTGAGCAGAGAGGATGTCTCCAACGAACGGGTTGGATTGATCATAGGTTCGGGCGGAGGCGCTACGGATGAAATTCTTGATTCTGTAGAGGTCATGCGAGCTAAAGGCATTCGAAAGGTGGGGCCTTATCGTGTGACGCGAGGTATGCACAGTTCGACAGTGGCTTGCCTAGCAACTGCCTTTGAAATTCGTGGCGTCAGTTATGCGGTAACGTCTGCCTGTGCGACCAGCGCTCATGCCATTGGTGCCGCTTATGAACAGATTTTGTTAGGCAAGCAAGACGTAATGTTTGCTGGTGGCAGCGACGATATTCATTGGACCATGGCGTTGCAGTTCGATGCGATGGGGGCGTTATCAACCGGCTATAACGATCGGCCGGATCAGGCGTCCCGTCCTTACGATGCTACCCGCGATGGCTTTGTGATTTCCGGGGGTGCCGGGGTCTTGGTACTGGAAGAGTTAAACCATGCATTGGCCCGGGGCGCACATATTCTGGCGGAAATTACCGGCTTTGGGGCGACTAGCGATGGCGATGATATGGTTCAGCCGTCCGGTGAAGGGGCCATTCGTTGTATGAAGCAAGCTATGGGAGGCCGCATGGCGGTGGATTACATCAATGCTCATGGTACGTCCACCCGAATTGGTGATGTGAAAGAGCTCAACGCTATTCGATCGGTGTTCTCGGATCAGGCTCCTCCAGTGTCTTCTACCAAAGCCTTGGGTGGTCATGCCATTGGGGCTGCCGGTGTGCATGAGGCCATCCATTGTCTGCTGATGATGAGAGATGGTTTCATGGTGGGCAGTCATAATCTGGATACGCCCGATGAGGCCATTGCCGAGTATCCGTTATGCCGAAACACACATGATGTGCAATTGAACCGTGTGTTGTCTAACAGCTTCGGGTTTGGCGGAACGAATGCCAGTTTAGTGTTCGAACGATTCGATCCGGAATCTGCCCATAAGAGGGCTGTGGCATGATGGTAGTTGAGCCGAAAATCCGTGGTTTTATGTGTACCACGGCGCATCCGCAAGGGTGTAAAGCCCACGTACACTCTCAAATCCAGCAAGTGAAGGATTGGGCTGACTCGCTTAATCTGCAAGTGCCTGATCTGAATACGCCACGGCCCAAACGCGTTTTAATCATTGGTGGGTCCGCAGGCTATGGTTTGTCGAGTCGTATTGTTAGCGCGGTAGGCTATGGCGCGGAAACGCTGTCGGTGTCGATGGAAAAACCGCCTCGGGCCAACAAAACAGGTACTGCCGGTTGGTACAATAATTTCTTTCTGGAGCAATGGATAGAGCAGCATCAAGAGGGCAATACCTCCCGTACTGTCTATGGCGATGCCTTTTCTGACGATGTAAAGCAGCAGGTAGTGGACACCATCAAAGAGACCATGAAGCAGGTGGATCTGGTGGTTTACAGTCTGGCGGCACCAAGACGAATCAAGCAAGTAGCGTTAGATGGTGAGCAAACACAGCTGAGCTTTCAGTCGGTGATCAAACCAATTGGTCAGACCATTGATGTGAAAACCCTGGATACCGTTTCTGGTCAAATGAAGCAGTTTCAGTTGGAACCCGCGACAGACCAAGAAATCGACGATACCGTTGCCGTGATGGGCGGAGAAGACTGGTTTGACTGGATGAGGTTACTAAAAAACGAAGGGGTGTTAAGTGAAGATATCCAGACCGTTGCATTCAGCTACTTAGGTGGTGAATTGACCAAGTCCATTTATGGTGATGCTACCTTGGGCGCGGCAAAGAAGGACGTTGAGCGGTATTGCCAAAGCATCAATGACTTATTCAATTCTAGCCATGCTCCTGTTGCCAAAGTGGCAGTTTTAAAGGCCATTGTGACGCAATCCAGTGCTGCCATTCCGTCACTTCCGTTGTACATTTCAACCCTGTATCGAGTGATGAAGGCGCAAGGCAATCATGAAGGGTGTCTCGATCAGATAATCCGCTTGTTTGAAACCGCACTTTATCCCGATGGTCAGGCGCATTGCCATAAAGACAAGCCTTATCGCTACCGTTTGGATGAGCGGGAATTGTCTTCTGAAGTTCAAACAGCGGTAAAAGACTTATGGGATCAGGTATCGGACTCAAATCTAAAGGCAATAACGGATTTTGAAGGCTATCGTTCCGATTTTTTAAAACTCTTTGGTTTTGATTGGCCGGAGGTTAATTACCAGGAGGGAGTCTCTCCCTTACCGTGAAACGGTCAGGGAATGACTTTGGTCAAGGTTAAGTAAGAGAACGCCGAATCGTTTCTGAATTTATACGCCCAGAAGTGTCTCATTTTTAAGGCCCGGTTACGTTTGATTTGTGAGATCAAGCGGGGCGGTTTTTGTCTCATCAAAGGGTAAGGCAAAAGCTAAGACATCAGGATGGGCGCTTTTCCAACCAGGCGTTTCTCTAGGATTTGGAGGTAACACGTATGTTTGAGTTAGATGGTGAAATAAGGCAGACCCCAAGTGACACGACGGAAAGACGTAGGGAAAAAGCAACGACAAAAACACCTTCGGTTGAGCATCAAGCTGTTAATCGCCTGAGTGATGAAGAACAGGTGTCCGGTCAGGCTCAGGGCTTAACAATTCGATGTGATCGCAAAGCCTTGGGTATCGAAACGCTTAATTATTCGGGTGGTCCGTTTTTGGATAAGGATACGCTGATCCAAAAACGTAATGTTATTAAATCGTTGGCTAATGCTACCTACGCAGAGCAAGTGCTGCAGCCGGTGGACGATATCAAGCGTCCTTCAGCGGTTGCTTTGGTTCATCGGTTTGCTGATCGTATTTTAAATGAAGAACATATCGGACCCTTGAGTTTTTTACATATCGAGATCAGCGAAGGGGCATCTGTAGGTGTTGAACTGGCTGTGGTCGTACAAAACCGTTCCGTTAGGAACGGGGTTTGGTCGCCAAAACATCATGCGTTGGTAACCCAATGGCTACAGGATGTCAGTGCTAAACGAATGCCAGTGGTAACCTTTATCGATACTCCGGGTGCGGATGCCGGAAATCAAGCAAACCTGGAGTTTCAGGCAGGCAGTATTTCCAGGTTGATCACTGAGTTTACTTCTCTGGATGTTCCCTCTATTGGGGTGATTTATGGCAAAGGCTATTCCGGCGGAGCCATTCCTTTAGCTTCGACCAATGTGTTGTTCGCGTTAAAGGATGCGGTTTTCAGTACCATCCAACCACAAGGGCTGGCAGCGATTGCCCGAAAGGAGCGGTTAAGCTGGCAGGAGTGCGCCCAAAAGGTCGGGATCAGTGCGGTAGAGTTAGTGTTCGATGGGGTGCTGGATGGCGTCATTGATTATTCACCTCTGGATGACAATTCTCAGCCATCGGTGGTTAAGACCGCGTTGTTGTCTGCTTTGAACAGTTTGATGGCGGAGCAGGAAAGCGCAGGCCATATTCGTGATATGCGTTGGCAAACCCTGAGAAGCCGTTTGAGCTTTCAAGAGCCAAAATACGAGCAAGCTGATTCGTCTGATCGTATTCATATTCAGATTCAACCTCGCGAGTCAGGTTTGAATCAGACAGGCACTTTGGTCGATACACAGCAAGAGACGCTGTTTTCTGAGTGGTTGGCTCGCACTCAGCCGCTTCGATATCACAAAGGGTTGGCATCGTTATGGAAGGCCGTACATAGCATGGGTGCCGAACACGAAGACAGCAATGCCCGAATTGGTCAACGAATAGATGATCAGGCATTCCAGCGTATCGAAGGTTTTGCATTAGCGCTGGCCATTGAGTGTTTCCATCAATGGCAGGGTGATCTGCCAGTGTATCTGGCCCAGTACAAAGCGAAGATGGCTTGTTGGCCAAGTCAGTCTCTACACGCCTTCATCGAAAGTCACAGTGAAACCGCTCTGTCGTTGACCGATTTTCTTTCAGTGCCGGAAATTCGTGAGTTAGTGCTTCATCATCTTGAATTACTGACCTTACTGAATACCAGTTACGATGGCTTTTTAACCGAAATTTGCCCGATTGCCTGGGAATACTCGCTGAAACAGACGTTATCCCTTGATACGGTTCAGCGCTTGCTTCGAACAGCTCAAACCAGCGCGATTGAGCAGGGCGTTGATCGCGAACGTGCACAGCGTTTTCTTAATTGGCTGAACCACTTGGCCCAGCAAGGACACTTAGAGGCCTTGGTTTCCCGGTTAAATGATTGGAAAGCACGACAATTCCCACAAACCGATCCTGTGTTGCTGGTGGTTGCCGGTTATTACGTCAACACCTTGTTGACGCGCTTGTATTGGCATCAGGTGAGAGGCGGACCTTTCTCTGGAGCGTTTCAGCCGACCCGGATCGGAAGGCAAAAGAATTTTTGGCATCGCCTTACTCAGGCTTCCAGAAATGTCCGTATTCAAAAAGAGTTGGACGATACCAAGCCACAACGGATGATTTCGGCGGATGACTGGATCAATCTCTTGTTTCAGGATTTTCAAACGCTCGATGATCAATTGGTCACCAAAGACCCTAAAGTGTTTCCGGGGTTTGCTAAACGCATTAATCAAGCGTTGGAGCGTTCAATCCCACCATGTGGTTTGATTACCGGGGTTGGAAAATTGAAACACTTTTTTTGTGAATCTATGACCGCTGAATCTATGACCAGTGAAACTGTGGCTGGAACATCTGAGTCTGATTCACCTGTGGCAACTTCCCAGTCACTAATTCCATCTTCCATGGATCAGGTGGGGTTATTTGTAAGTAACAGTCATTTTCAAGCAGGTGCGTTTGACATGGCTTCTGCCGAGAAACTGTGCCGATTGTTGGAGCGGGCATCAGTCGCAGGACTTCCTGTGATCGGATTGGTGTCTTCTGCAGGGATGCAAACCAAGGAAGGTGCGTGTGCTCTGTTTTCAATGGCGGTGGTGAACGAGGCGATCTCTCGGTTTACCGAAGCGGGTGGTCGTATCCTGATGATTGGATATGGGGATTGTACCGGTGGGGCACAGGCCAGTTTTGTAACTCACCCCAATGTGGATACGTATTATTTGTCGGGGACAAACTTACCCTTTGCCGGACAAGTGGTGGTGCCAGAGCATTTGACGTTGCAGGCAACGTTGGCTAACTACCTGGTAACCCAGCAGTGGGGGGAGACAAATCAACCTGTGATGCGAGGCCTTATTCGACATCCTTTCTTTGCGGGTTTAGATCGTCGATTGGAGGAAATTGATCCGACCTTGGTTCCTTGCCAGAGCAGTTTGAATGATGTCTTGGCTCAATGGTTGTCTGAACAGAGTGATGTGAATTCTCAACGATCCGTGCCGAAGAAAAAGAAACACTTCGGCAAGATTAATGAGGTACTCATTCATGCCAGGGGGTGTACCGCGTTAAGGCTGATAAATGCAGCCCATCAAGTCGGGAAAAGAGTGGTGTTAGTGCAGTCGGACCCGGACATGAATTCTGTCGCAGCCGAAGCGCTTGGTGTGGGTGATCGCTTGGTTTGCCTGGGTGGGCAAAGCTCCGAAGAGAGCTATTTGAATGCTCGCTCAGTGTTGCGAGTCGCTGAACTTGAAGAAGTGGATGCGTTGCATCCGGGCATTGGCTTCCTTTCTGAAAATGCGGAGTTTGCCGCTGCTTGCCTTGAGCAGTCTTTGAATTTTATTGGGCCGGATGCTTCAGCCATTGCCTGCATGGGTAATAAGGCTCAGGCCATTGCGACGGCGAGTGCCGCTCAGGTACCGATTGTACCGGGCAGTAACGGGGTAGTTGAAACATTAGCCCAGGCGAGGGAGGTTATGTCTCGTATTGGCTTGCCCCTGCTCATCAAAGCCAGTCATGGCGGTGGTGGAAAAGGCATAGGAACGGTTGACAGTGAAGAGGAACTAGAAGCGGTTTTTCTGAGGGTTCAACAGGAAGCAAAAAGTGCCTTTGGCTGTGGTGATGTTTACATAGAACGGCTATTGACCTCGGTTCGTCATATTGAAGTTCAAGTACTTAGGGATCGTCATGGCCACTTCCGGATGATGGGTGTCCGTGATTGTTCAGCGCAGCGAAATCGTCAGAAAGTGATTGAGGAATCCGGTGAGTACGTACTTACTCAATCTCAGAAAAAAGCATTGCACGATTGGTCGTTAAGTCTTTCCCGGCAAATTAATTACATAGGGGCAGGGACTCTGGAGTTTCTGTATGACCTCGAGCGTAACTGTTTCTACTTTATGGAAATGAACACACGCTTGCAGGTGGAACATATCGTGACAGAAATGACCTCTGGCGTGGATTTAGTAGAACAACAGTTCCGCATTGCGGAAGGCTTGAGTATTGAAGACATTCCTGATGTTGTGGATCAGCAGGGCCATGCTATTGAAGTCCGAATCAATGCAGAGCGTATTTCTCAGCACGAACGCACCGGTGAGTTAGTCGTTACTCCGGCTACAGGCACCTTTACACATGTGTTCTTCCCGAAGAAGCCTTATGCACGGGTCTTATCCGTTGCTGCCAAAGGCAAAGAGATGACCCCTTTCTATGACAACCTGGTGGCTCAAGTTGTGGTGCATGGCGAAACCCGAGCACAGGCCATTTCGCGACTAATCCGCTTTTTGGATGATACCCGTTTAGAAGGTGTGAATACTAACCTTGCTCTGATTCAAGGCTTGTTACGCAGTGACGACTTTAAACAGGGGGAGATTTCGACAGCATTTGCTGAAGAGTGGGTCGCTAAGAACGGTCAGAGTCTGCAGGCGCACTCTGCAATAGGTTCAGACTCGGCTCATGCGTCTGTTTCAGCCCAGGATACCTTGATCGAGCAAGAGGGGGATGAGTGGTTATTAAAATTACCAAGTACCGGTGTGGTCTATGCTGCTCCCTCTCCTGACAGTGCACCATTTGTAAAACCGGGGGATGTGATCTCGGGTAATCATACGCTGCTGTTACTGGAAGTGATGAAAATGTTTATGCCAATCACGCTGAATCAGTTTTTCAAACACGCATCCCAGGATGAGAAATATCAGGTGCTGCATTGTCGCGATGTTGATGGGCAATACCTGCAACAAGGAGAAGTGATACTAACCCTTAAACCCATTTCTTAGTAAGACAGGTCTCTATGACCCAAACGAAATTCATAATGTGTATATTTAAAACGAGAAGGATCAAATAATGTCTGATATTACGAGTAAAATTCAAACCATTATCAGTGAACAATTGGGTGTGGAATTGGAGCAAGTCACCGAACAGGCGTCGTTTACCGATGACCTTGGGGCGGACTCTTTGGATACTGTTGAATTGGTGATGGCGCTGGAAGAAGCCTTTGAAATTGAGATTCCGGATGACGTGGCTCAAAACGTGAAAACGGTAGAAGATGTCATTAAGTTGATTAACGAGGAAACGGCGACAGCGTAAGCCGCAGTCTTAGGCTCTCGGTAGAATGCCGAGTGGTTTCTTAAGCCCCATCCAGATCGTTTCGGTACTGCTTGGGGCTTTTTCCTGTCCAGCGTTTGAAGGCTCTGCTGAACGCGCTCAGCTCCGAAAAGCCCAAAACAAAGGCGATTTCACTCAACGAATGACTCTTGTCTTTGATGATTTCCAACGCTTTTTCCTGACGGATTTCTTCCACTAACTCCTGAAAAACCAGATTTTCTTTCTTTAGCTTACGGTACAAGGTTTGTCGACTCATGTGCAGTCGCTGGGCGACCCTGTCAATGTCCGCCTGCCCGTGAGGGAGTAATTCCAAAACGATGTCTTTTACTTTATCGCCAATTTTTCGTTTGAAAAGACGCGTGTTAATGGCTTCGGCATATCGTTGCAACGCAGAACGGACGTAAGGGTTTTTTTGTTTAGGGCTGAATTGTAAAAACCGGCTGGCAAAGGTAATGCTGCAAACGTCCTGATCAAACTCTACCGGGCAGCCAAATAAGGCTTCATATTGGTCTGCATACGGTGGTGCCGAATGCGCCACGCCGATCTTTTCCATTCTGATTTCATCATTCACGTATTGTTTGGTGCGTTGTACTGCCAGCGCCAGGGTGCGTTCCATGTCCTGCTGACAATAAAATTCCGGTTTGTGATGGTGAAATTCTATGACAGAAATGCTGCCTTGCTTATCGAAGGTCAGTTCGATGCCGTTATTCACCAGACTGAACAAACGTACGTATTGCTCAATACCTTGTTCCAGAGAATCGCTGTGTACCAGAACATTGGCAACCAAGCCCATTAATTCAGCACTGCTTTGCTGGCCTACATGCAGACCAATGGCCGGATCTTGCGACAGTTGTTTAGCCTTTTCCCAAAGTTGGTGGTATTTGGCGATGGGGAGTCGAGCTTCCTGATCGGCCAGTAGCTCCGGAGAAATATCCAGCTCCGTAAGTAGCTTGGATTGGCGATGTTCATCAAGAAACTGATGGTGCGTGAGGTAGTGCAGAACGGAGCGAGCAGAAGAGATACTGACGGTGGTTTCGTTCATTTAAGTCTGCTGCTCCTTCAAAGAGTTAACGGCGTGTTAACGCTATGTGTGTCCGGTGATAAGCATAGCAATCTTTTGGTTAAAAATTACTGACTTGACGATAAAGTGTTATTCACTGAATTGCTCGAAATCTTCCATGCTGACCTCTTCTTTGGCTTCTTCTACGCCCTTAGGTGGCCAACCGCCCATTCGCATCCACTTGTTGACGATCTCACAGAATAGTTCAGCGGTTTTTACGGTGTCGTATTTTGCGGAATGCGCTTCTTTATTATCGAAATCAACGCCAGCTGCCAGGCAGGCTTTTGCCAATACGGTTTGACCGTAAGCAAGGCCCGCCAGGGTTGCAGTATCAAAAGTAGAGAATGGATGGAACGGGTTGCGTTTGATATCGCAACGTTCCGCTGCTGCCATTACAAAACTGTGATCGAAGGTGGCGTTATGGCCTACCAGAATGGCGCGGTTACAGCCTTCATTCTTTACTTTCTTGCGAACAACTTTAAAGATTTCTGTGAGGGCTTCCTGCTCTGTTACGGCACCTCGCTCTGGGTCATCGGGATCAATCCCGGTAAACTCAAGCGCGCTTTTTTCAAGGTTTGCCCCTTCAAAAGGGTGAACCGGGAAGTCTATGACTTCATCAATATGAAGCCAGCCTTCTTCATCCATATGCAGACAAACAGCACAAATTTCCAGTAAAGCATCGGTTTTTGCGTTAAAGCCTGCGGTCTCAACGTCGATGACAACGGGCATAAAACTACGAAAGCGTTGAGCGAATAAAGATTTTTCAGAATCAGACACAGAAGGGGGTTCCTAGATAGCGTGGCCGCACATTTTACTTGGTCTGAGCGGGTTAAGGAAGTGAGGCAGTGCCAGAAAGTGACGGAACTCTTTGGTGATACATCGGATAAAACACAGTTGCAGTTGGTCACCTGCGGTTACCAAGACGATACGGTGAAACGTATTTCCCGGCCATAAAATAAAGTTAAGTTTATGGTGAAAGTGCCGATAGGTAGATAAATACGAGGATTCGTTAATGCTTTCTGTGCAGTCAGCATTAGCGGCATTGCTTGGGTTATCGAATTAGATGGTGCGCATGGCAAGGTGTAAAGAAAACCATTGGCTGACACAAACTGTGATCGTCAAGCTGGTATTGATTGTTCTGACGGCTGCGCTGCCAGCGGCAGCGAATGTTCCGGCAGTAACTTATCTCGCGAGTTACGACGACAGTGAATGGAAGCTGGAATCATCAGTGTTTGCGTGCTCGCTGACACAGGAAATACCTTCCTATGGGAAAGGTGTGTTCTATCGCCGTGCCGGTGAAAAAATGGTGTTTTTCCTCCAGACCCCTTACAACCAAATGCGCAAAGGGCAGGCGTCTTTAGTCATTGAACCACCGACTTGGCGACCGGGTAATACGGCTCGTCACATGGGGTATGTGGATGTCGGGGCCGGTGAGCGACCTTTTCAAGTTGAACCAGAACGTGCCAGCACCATGTTGGCCAGTCTGAATCAGGGGTTTGTACCTATGTTCACTCGCAAGAGCTGGTATGAACCAACCCAACCCTCCATTCGGGTTGGATTAAGTGCTTTTGACTTTGAACCTGTCTATCGGGATTTTCTTGGGTGTGTCAGCCAGCTGCTGCCTGTAAACTTTGATCAGATAAAGCGATCGGTTGTCTTCTATAACAGCGGTGGCTTGTTCCCGGATGAAAAATACTACCAGTTACTGGATTACATTGTGTTGTATGTGAAGGCCGATCCTGCGGTGTCCAACATCATTATCGATGGCCACACCGATGACATAGGTCGCCGCTTTAAAAACCGCGAACTCTCTCGTGAACGGGCAGAGCACATCACCAGCTATTTTGTAAAAGCCGGTTTGGAAGAAGAGTTGATAACTACCCGATACCACGGAGAGCGCTATCCTGTGGTCAAAAATATTGGCAAAGACGGGCGCGCTCGCAATCGTCGTGTCACCATTCGTCTGGAACGGGATGAACCTTTCCGACCGAGTAATCTGGATTTCTTTTAAATACTTAAATTTCCCTTCATTCGTTCTTGTTAATCAAAGCCAAGGCCATGCCTTGGCTTTTTCGTTTGAAAAGGAATTCAACATGTTGGGCGTAATGATTGTAAGTGGGTTGTTCAGTTTTCTGATCGCAACCGGCCTTCTTTATTTTGTGCTT
>JBFHTA010000074.1:0-14684 GCA_041590855.1 Pseudomonadales bacterium | reverse complement strand
CAGATAGGGCCCCGTCGGCGAATTCCATAGTGGCCAGAAGTAAGACTTCATTAACAGGCCGGATGTAAGAACGCAATCGATACCATTTTGTTACGGATTCAGCTTGGCAAACGGGCGGTGTCCATGTAAGAGGTTCCTTAAGTGATGATCTTTTTTCTGAATTCAGGCCCTAATTCACAGTGAAACTGCGGCTTGTGCCTGTATAGCCAACAATCTTTCCACTCCAGGGTTTCTTCTTGTCGCCAAAGTGTTTTAAGCGATAGGTGCCTGCCGGTGTATTGTCAGGAATCGTCCAGTGAAGGATGGCGTGCGAGGTACCCCAGAAACCGTCGATACGCTGCCAGCGGAATTTGGTTTCCCAGTCGTTGTCGTTGGCAATGGTTTGCCATTGGCCGTTCACCAGGCGTTGCACTTCCATGAAGGTGCCTTGGGTGCGCAGGTTGTTTTTGGGGTGACCGGACCAGAATTTAACCGTCACAGTTTGGCCTTTTTGATAGCTGCTGTTGGCGTTTTGCACGACATCACCGATGGATTTAAAGATCGGTGCCTGATCATGGACAACACCGGTTTGGAAGTTGACGGTTTCGCCGGTTAGGTCACGAGGTGTTGGCTCCTGGTTGGGGAATGGGATTGGTGTAATGTCGTCTTCGAGGGATTGATCCGGTGGCAGCATGTCTTCTGCCAGTTGGTAGAAGGATTGCTGGTATGCCGCCAGTGTCCATGGGCCGAAGTGAGTTGAGCCGCCTTCATAGTGCTGCATGTCGTATTCTTCTTTGGTCGTCACGTAGCCGCTGTAGGCATTGGAAAGAGCAGCAACGACGGTGTAGTCGAGTTCATTGGCCAATACCGATTGTACTGTGCCCATCAAACGGCGACCGGACATGATGGTGAACTCTGCCGGGACGGCAATAATCCCCAGCTGCCCAATTTTCTGGAGTGTTAAGGGCAACACTTCCGGTGACCAAGGGTAGGGGCTGGTTTTACCTTGTGCTATGAGAACGGCCTTTGGGGCATGGCAGTCCAAATCTTCTTGGGATGGAGCTACAATCATACTGCCGATGAATTGAAAGAAGGGGTTGGCTTCGGTAGAACCTTCACTAAATAAGTCAGAGCCTCGGCCGTCCTCGGTGCCTGCAGCAAAGGATTCTCCCAGGGCCGCTACACAGGTGGTTTGCGTTGTACCGTTGGTAAAGTCACCTGAGATCTGGGTTTGCGAGAAATCTACATAGCGATGTCTGAAGTCGATGGAACCTGTCAGTTGCTCGTTGGCGCTGTTATAGAGTTCAAGTGCTTTCTGATATTGACGTTCACCTATGATGCGGACGTTTTCAAAGCGATCGGAGGTTGGCCCCCGACCTTCACTGTCCGGGTGTACATTGGGTGACATGTCACCAGCATTACTGATGGCAAAAGCCGCAACGAAACTGTTACTTTGCTGATAATCCGAGCCTTTCAGCTTTTTCTCGAAGAGATAAGATGCGTGACCTTTATTATCGCCACTCAGCAGTTTCTCATCTTTACCCATGGCATTGGGGTGAGTGGCAAACCAGCTGATCATGCCTATTTCCTGATTGCCCTGTTGAACAAATTTCAGCACTGTCATTGGTTTTTCAATGGTGGAATTATAAGTTTGGCGCTCGTTTGCGGGGTTGTTGTTATAGGCTTCCACAGAACGGTTGTAACTGGCATTGGTTAAATCGCCCCGGTTGATCAGAATATGGCCCGGCTTCAGGTTGTAGTGAGCTTCTTCGATGGAGGCTACTATCCCGTCGACTAGCGCGTTAAAGGCTTCTTCAATAAAGCCAAGGATGGTGATGTCGTACAAGGCGTAATGAGATTGCCCGCCCACTGCAGCATGAGTGTGAGTTGCGCTTAACACCACATTACGTTGATGATAAAGATCCCCGAATTTGGCTTGCAGCTTCTTCATTACGCCCTGAAACACAGATTGGGGAAGGATTCCAGCATCGACGCTGCTGAATACAATGCGCTTGCCGGTTTGCGGGTCAACCACAATAAAGGAGCGGGACCATTGCCGGAAATGGATGCCGGCACTTTTCTGATCCAGGTTGGCATACCCCATCAGGCCAACTTCGGCTGCCGGGCCGGTTACATCGTGTATGCCTTGGCCAATCAGGTAGTTATTGTCATAGGCGAAGCCTGAATTCCAGGCAAGCACACAGAGTAGAGTGGTAAATAGTCGTGTCATGGCTGAACGGGGGCGGGAAAGCTGAACTAATCGAGTCGAAGAACGCATATTAACTCCTTGCTTATCTATCAGGATAAGCGGTTGTTCCCTAGAGAACTGCGACAGCACAGAGTGAGGACAAGAGATGACTTGCTAAGGTTGTCCACTTTTCACTGCTCTCAATGGGTTGTTATTGTTATTGTTTGAATTACGGTTCATTGATTGGGTCGATTTAAGGACTTCCTTAATAGATAGTTGGTTGTTGCCAGGGCGACAATGTGTGATCTGGCCAGATTCTTTTAACTGTTTGTTTATATTTGGGAAATAGAATGCGTAAGGTATGTTTGTTGAGTGTTGTTTGCTGGCTTTTGGCTGGGTGCGCTAACTTTCTGGGTGCTCAACACCATGGGGTAGGGGATGTTCAGCATGTGGTGGTGTTGTGGTTTAAGTCAGATCTGCCAGAACGTTATGTCTCTGAGGTCGCTGACCGGACGTCTGAATTGGCGAGTATCCCGGGAATTCGCAGTATCAAAACCGGGAAGCCGATTGCCAGTGATCGGCCGATGGTAGATGATTCCTTTGATCTCGCCGTTACCATGACCTTTGACAGTGAAGAGGTGATGCAGCGCTATGTTGCCCATCCTGAGCATAAGGCGTTTTTAAAGCGTTATATCATTGGTAAAACCGAGCGTATTTTGATCTATGATTATCGTTAAAAGTAACGCAATTTATGACTCGAAGAAGTCTCTAACGCCTTAAATTTATTGATGTTTATGTTAATAGTTGGTTCATGGGCGTGTTTTAGTTGTAAAAGATTCCCCTGTATGTATTCTTCCCTTTGACTATATTTGATGTAACTTTCAATTAAGTAGGAATTAAGTTGTTTTCTTCTCAAGAGTCGATGCTTCGTCTGTTCAGTCTAAAAACATGGTGGTTTCCGACTTTACTGTGTTTAGGCATGATTCCGGTTTGGAGTTATTCCCCTTTACTTTTCCATACTTTGGCGGAATTTTTTTCCATCTGCGTAGCGGTTATTACGCTGGTGGTGGCCTGGAATACCTTTGTGCTATCGCACAATCATTATCTGATGTGGCTGGGTATCGGCTATCTCGGGGTTGGCATATTGGACGGAGCCCATACCCTGACGTTCAGGGGAATGCCGTTTGTTTCCATCATGGACAGCAACACGACCTTACAATATTGGATCATCGCCCGTTATTTTGAAGCGCTGGTACTGATTGCAGCGCCTTTTTATATCAAACCTCTGGTGAATCGTTACAGTGTTTTTGCGGTGATTATGGGGTTGGTGTGCATTCTGATGGCCATGGTGCCTTTGGATGTTTACCCTGAAATGTTCGTCAACGGTCAGGGACTGACAGCCACTAAGGTGATGAATGAGTGGATTATCATCGGGTTGTTGGTGGTTGCGGGAATAGTGAATTATTCTGCACGCAATCAGCTAGAGTCTAAAACCATCCATCTGATCCTCTTTTCCATTGGTTTTACCATTGTTGCAGAGATCCTCTTTACCCTTTATTCAAATCTTTACGAATTTACCATCATTGTCGGCCACTTCTTTAAGCTGTTTTCTTTCTGGGGTATTTATGTTGCGTTGATTGAGTCCAGTCTTCGGGAACCCTTCAAGAATCTTTCCAGAGGGGCCAATACCTACGATGCAATTCCTGAAGAAATTTCACTGGTTGATCGCGACGGAAAAGTACGTCAGGTGAACAAAGCAATTTGTTTACAGCTTGATAAAACCCAGCAGGAATGCCTGGGGGAATCCGTTCACAAGTTGCAGCATGATCCGACCGGAGATCGTACTGATTGCAGAATCTGTCGGGCTTTGGAAAGTGGTCAGACCTTGGATCAGTACCGCTTTTATCATGCACAGGATGAACAATGGTACGAAGTGACGTTGAGCCCGATCGCCTTTGGTTCCCATCAGGCGGGTATGGTGCATGTTCGTCGTAATGTGACCGAAGCGAAAGTGGCACAGGACCGGCTGAATACACTTAATCGTTTGTATACGGTTCAAACACATACCAACAAGGCGATTATTGGCGCGGTGTCCAAAGAGGCTATGTTTCAGCGTATTTGTGATATTGCGGTGGAAAAGGGCGGTTTTCTACTGGCTTGGGTTGGGCTGGTAAAGCACGATACAGTGGCTCCTTTGTGTTCTGCTGGCATCGGGCAGGATTACCTGAAAGAAATGTCTATGAAGGTCGATGACTCTGATCTGGCTAAGGGGCCAGTCGGACGTGCAGCCAAAACAGGAACTGTTCAATTTGTTAATGACACCACCACAGACCCGACCTTTCTTCCCTGGCGGGAAGCGGCTGTTAAGCGCGGGTATCAAGCTGTGGCAGCGGTGCCAATTAAAGTTAATGAGGATGTGTTTGGCATTTTTACCATCTACTCTGAATTACCAGAGGTCTTCGGTGAAGAGATGATTGCCTTGTTGTCCAGCTTGAGTGATGACTTAAGTTCGGCAATGGTCATGATTAGCAAAGAGCGTCGTCGGGTCGAAGTTGAGCATAAGTTGCACAATTTATCGCAAGCCGTTGAGCAAAGTGCCAATGCCATTATCATTACTGATAATGATTTTAATATCGAATACGTAAATCGGTCGTTTACCCAGCTAACGGGGTACGCGCCCGAGGAGATTATCGGATTAAAACCCAGAGTATTATGCAGCGACGATATTTCGAAAGACATTTTGATCGAAATTGACAACGATGTGAGAGCCGGTAAAGAGTGGCACGGTACTATCCAGAACAAGCGTAAAGATGGCTCCGTTTATTGGTCACAGCAATCATTCTTCTGCATTCGGGATGAACAAGGAAATATCACGCAGTTTGCCTCGACGCTGGAAGATCATACCGAGCTGCACGAAGCTCAGGAAACCATCAAACAGCTAGCGTTTTTCGACCCGTTGACGCAGTTGCCGAATCGTCGCTTGTTAAGTGATCGCTTCAAACAGGAATTCCGCCGGATGGAGCGAACGCCGAACGCGTCGTTGGCTGTGATGCTTCTGGATCTGGATAATTTTAAAACCGTTAACGACTCCCTTGGGCACAAAGTAGGTGACAGTTTATTGGTGCATGTTGCGAATGAACTGCAGCGTTGCATTCGTTCAGAGGACACTGTGTCGCGATTGGGGGGCGATGAATTTGCACTATTAATTGGTGGGGCTTCGCTGGAACGAATCACCAGCATTGCTGATTCCATCATTCAGACCTTGTGCCAGCCGGTTGAATTGGAAGGGAAGCATGTTCAGGTGGGTGCAAGCCTGGGGATTGCCCTGTACCCTCAAGACGGCAAAAGCAGTGATGACCTAATGAAAAATGCCGATCTGGCGATGTACCACGCCAAGTCGCAGGGTAAAAATAACTTCCAGTATTATCGGGATGAATTGAATACTCGTGCTCATGATCGTTTATTGCTGGAAAACCGCATTCGTTCAGCCATCGATAAACAGCACTTTAAACTCTACTATCAGCCGCAAATAGACCTAAAAACCGGTGAACTGATTGGCTTGGAAGCCTTGATCCGCTGGATTGATCCAGATCGTGGCGTGATCTCTCCTGCGGAGTTTATCCCTTTGGCAGAAGACACAGGGATGATCGGCCGCATTGGGGATTGGGTGATCAATACGGCGTGTGAAGAAGTGAAGTTACTTCACAGTGCAGGACTGAAGGACATTAAGGTCGCTGTGAATGTCTCTGCTCATCAATTCAGGCAAGGTGAGCATCTGTGCAATGTAATCCAAACGGCACTCGAAACGCACCAACTGCCAGCCAAATTCTTATCGCTGGAATTAACCGAAAGCATTTTGATTGAAGACATAAAGGAAACCATTAAGTCCCTGAATGATTTAAAAGGGCTTAATATCACTTTGGCAATCGATGACTTCGGAACAGGCTATTCTTCATTAAGTTATCTGAAAACCTTCCCGATTGATGTGCTGAAAGTAGATCAAACCTTCATTAGGGACATCCTGAAAGACGATAGTGATAAAGCCATTGTGACGGCGATCATTGCCATGGCCAAGCAATTGGATTTAAACGTTCTGGCGGAAGGTGTGGAAACGGCTGAGCATAATGACATGCTGAAGGAATTTGGTTGCGATTTTGCGCAAGGCTATTACTACTGTAAACCGATTCCAGCTGATCAGCTGATTGAAAAGTACGTGACTTCGTCAAAGGTAGAAAACTCTTAAAGCGGTTATTGAAACCGCTTCAGGGTGGGATGGGGGATTAGCTATCAAGAGCCCTTAACAGCGGGCTGATTTTGGTCAGTGTTTCCTGAAATTCAGCTTCGCCATCCGAGTCTGCTACTATGCCGCCACCGCCCCAGGCGTGAATGGTATTATCATCGCGGATAAGCGTACGAATCGTAATGCTGCTGTCCATGCGTCCATGGCGGCTGATGTAGACAATAGATCCGCAATACAGTGAGCGGTGATGGGGTTCGAGCTCGTCAATGATCTCCATCGCGCGGATTTTAGGCGCGCCTGTGATGGAACCACCGGGAAAGCTGTGGGCCAGCAATTGGGTTGCAGTGCCGGACTCTTCCATATCCCCAGTCACTGTGCTGACCAAATGGTGAACATTAGGGTAAGTTTCGATATCAAAAAGCTTGGGTACCTTCACTGAAAAGGGTTTGCAGACCCGGCTGAGGTCGTTTCTCAGTAAATCTACAATCATCAGATTCTCGGCTTTGTCTTTACTGCTGTTGGCGAGCTCTGTTTTCAAACGTTCGTCATCTTTGCCATTACCGCCTCTGCGACGGGTGCCTTTAATGGGTTTGGTGGTTACTTTACGATTTTCCAACTCGAGAAAACGCTCAGGGGAGTGGCTCAAAATATCCCAGGTTCCCAACTGAAAGAATGCAGAGAAGGGCGTCGGGATTTTTCGGGAAATCGTTTCGAATGCAGCAAATGAGTCCCCCTCGCATTGCGCCGAAAAACGTTGGGCAAAATTCACCTGATAGCAGTCGCCAGAATGGATGTAACCTTGTAAGTGCTCAAACTTTTCGAGGTACTCTTCATGTGTCAGGTTACTCTCGAACGGTGTATTCAGATGAAACGCTTGTGGCTGCTGTTGGCCAACTGCTGGATGTTCCACGGGAAAGTGCTCAAACAGATCCATAAAATCGGAGCAGGAACGTTCGGTTAACGCCGAATCGTATACCATCCAGGATTCTTCATTAAGATGATCTGTGATTAAGGCCCAACCGTAAATGCCAAACCAGGCTGAGGGTAAGCTAATGTCCTGTTCTGCAGTCGAAGGCAGAGTTTCCAGTTGTCGCCCGAAATCGTAACTGAGAAAGCCTATGGCACCCCCGAAGAAAGGCAGATGCTGATGGGCCTCTTGAAGTGTTGACGGGTCAACCGATAAAGGGATGAGTTGCTCATTCACGCGTTCAAGTAAGGCTTCTCCCTGGCATTCGGGGGATACCAGGATCACCTGGGAAGGTTCTGCTGTCAGAATATCAAACCGTCCCATGTGCTCTTTATACTGGCCGCGACCACTTTCCAAAATCACCGGACAAGAAAGGTGACGTATGGCCCGAAAGGCATCGAAAGAATTCTTAATATAATCGAGCTTATAAATACTCAGAGTGCGAGACATAGGGGTTACAACAGTGGCTACAACGGTGATCGAATGGCATAGGCAAAATCAGCCGACATTCTACTTATTTCATCGACGTTTAACACATGGTTTCTTAGTCGAGTGACGTTTTTTTACAATTTGATTTCCGGTTGAATCCGAATAGTTCAGTGTAGCCACTTTTGAATGGGCTGTTGTTTTACCGCGCTTTCAGCGTTCGTTTTCTCTGTTTTGTGGGGCTAGAGGGGGTGTGTGGCAGCCATTAAGGATAAAGAATCGAGGCTGAATTCTGTCGTTTATCGTATCTTTCGCGTAGGATAAATGAATCTTTTATCAAGTTTCTGGTAAGGAATTCCAGGTGTGATTACGACAATGATTCGCGTCTCAGTGAAAGATCAAAGTTTGTCATTGATAGAGCAAGGGCAAGTGTTGCGAAGTTATTCGGTTTCCACGGCCAAAAATGGGGTGGGAGAAGAAGAAGGTTCAGGGAAAACGCCGAGAGGTCGGCACATCGTTCGGGCGAAAATTGGTGACGGACAGCCAATAAATGCGGTATTTGTCGGACGACGCCCCACCGGAGAGGTTTTCAGCCAGCAACTTGCAGAGACGTTTCCTGAACGGGATTGGATTTTAAGCCGTATTCTTTGGTTGTCCGGCTGTGAAGTAGGTAAAAACCGGTTGGGAAATAAGGATTCGATGCGGCGCTATATTTACATACATGGTACGCCAGACTCTGAACCTATGGGGACACCTTTATCTCATGGCTGTATTCGTATGCGCAATCACGATGTAATTGAATTGTTTGATTTGGTATCGGTGGGCATTCCGGTAGACATTGTTGAATAGCATTTATGAATAGACCTTGTGAATAGACATGCCCCACCCAGTATGTATTGAAAGTAGAGGATGAGAAAATCGTTATGGACGCTTCCGTAGTTTTGGATTTAAAAGGTGTGTCGGTCGCCGACGATGAAATTGATTTGCTTCGTCATCCGTCCACTGGCGGCGTAATCTTGTTCAGTCGCAATTACCAATCCCGCGAGCAGTTAACCCAGCTTTGTCAGAACATTAAATCCATCAACCCAGCATTGTTCATTTCTGTGGATCACGAAGGCGGTCGGGTTCAGCGTTTTCGAGAGCAATTTACTCGCATTCCTTCTATGGGCAGCATCGGCCGCCTGTACCATAAGCATCAAAGATACGCGATGCGCATTGCTGAATTGGCTGGTTTCGTAATGGCTGCAGAACTGCGGTTGTGCGGTGTGGATTTAAGTTATGCGCCTGTGTTGGATTTGGACCGTGGTATGAACGAGGTAATTGGAGATCGGGCGTTTTCAGATCGCCCGGACATCGTAGCGGATTTGGCCGTGTGTGTGTTGAATGGCATTGAACATGCGGGCATGGTCGGGGTTGGAAAACATTTCCCAGGGCATGGTCATGTCGATCTGGACTCCCATCATGAACTGCCACACGATTCCCGTGACTATGAGGCCATTCTGAATCAGGATGTTTTTCCGTTCAGGCTTTTGATTCAATCCGGTTTGCAGGGCATCATGCCAGCGCATGTCATATATGATCAGGTGGATTCAGAGCGTCCGGCAGGCTTCTCCAAACGCTGGCTACAGGATGAGTTACGCCAAGGGCTTGGATTTAGTGGCGTGATCTTCAGTGACGATCTCAGTATGCAAGGCGCTGTGAAAGCAGAACCTACGCCAGCAGGCCGGGCATTCGCGGCAATGGAGGCTGGTTGTAACCTATTGTTGGTGTGCAATGACCCGCAAGCGGCCCGTTCGGTGCTCGAAGCCTTGTCAGAAAAGCAGGTTCCGCCATACTCCGGCGTTAATCGGCTATTACCTGGATTTGCTGGCAGTCAGATTGATGCAGAAGAATTAGCCCAGGCCCGACAGGCCATTGAAGATTTTAATCAAAAACCGGTTCAGAATGGTATTTAAAAGTGAAAGGTGATGCTGGCTAATAATTCACGTCCGCGATTTGGAATCGGGTTTGGCATGGCTATATTTTGATTGGGTGAGTTATAGTCTTTATCCAGCAGATTTTTGATTTGTATATGGCTGTGCCAATGATCCGTCCATTGGTATCCTACCTTGCCATTAACAAGCCAGTAGTCGTTAAGTTTAATTCTATCGTTGCCGTCATTAATTTCTGCTTCCCGACTACCGTGGTAAACGGCTGAAATATTACTGGTCCATTGCTGAAATTGGTAATTCAAACTTACAGAACCCATAGTATCTGCTTCTTTGAAAGATAAGCCTGCATTCTCGATCAGTTGCATTAGACTGATTCGCCCTGACCACTGATCAGTTAAATAGTGATGGAATTCCAACTCAATCCCTTTAGTGTCATCCAGTTTGTGGTTCTGATATTCCTGGCGGGCGCCAGCCGTAGGGGGCAAGACTATGGAATCCTGGAAATGGTTTTCAAAGTAGCCCAAGCTCAGATAGGAATGTTGCCATTGGGCCAGCCAGATGGCTTCCCACGTGGTGACAGTTTCAGGTTTGAGGTTTGGGTTGCCCAGAATTAAGGTGTTATTTGTTAAAAATAATTCATTTTCAGACGGCGCTCGGAATGCCTTTCCATAAAGTAATTTAAAGGCATGGATCGAGTTCAGCGAGTGGATAAAGCTTACTCGCGGGCTGATCTCGGAACCTATACTGGCGTATCGGTCATATCTGAGACCTAAGGTTAGGTGGGTTGATTCTAAAAAGCGTTGTTGGAACTGTCCGAAAAAACCGAGAATATCCCTGCGTGATCCGTCTTGCACTACTGTGGTTATGGAACGACTTTCGGAAGATCGAATTGGAAATTCCTGATTTGCCAGAGCACCTATGTCAAAGTTACCCCGAGCAGTGGCGTTCGGTGCAGTTTGGTATCTATATTCAGCCCCAAATTGTACGTCTTGATCAGTGTTTATTTGCCAATCATTTAGCCAAAAGGCACGATAGCCTTCTACTTCTTTGAAATTTACATTTAAGCTGACTTCAGCATCACTGGGAGGGTTACTGATCGCAGTTAACTGGTCGGGTTCTTGAAATATGCCATCCAGCTCAATGTTACCGCGCTGGTATTCCAGGGTAAGTTTGGAATCAATATCATACCAATTGTATGCTTGGCCAACCTGTACAGAGAATAAATCATGTCGTGACCAACTGTCTTCGTTTGGGGTCGCACCTTCAAGAAAGTATCCTTTAGACACGCTTTCATAGTATTGCAGATTGAAACTCGTTGAATCCCAATCGAGTGACATAATCAGATTTTTGAACCCTTTCTCATCGCTGAGTTCGACCGGGGATAAGGTATCATTAGAAAGCACATCATATCGATCACCGTTGTCGGCGTCATAGTGCGCCAGGAGCTGAAAGTTGAAATCCGAGTGGTGTGGGTGAAGGGCTGCGTCTATTGTTTTTCTGGCGTGTGTTCCATAACCCAGTGTTATTTCATTGGTTGTTCTTCGGGTGATAATGTTCACAACACCCATCATTGCATTGGAGCCGTACAGAGATGCACCTGGGCCTCGGATGAACTCAACCCGTTCGATTTGAGATATTGGGAACGTGGGTACAACAACTGCTGCACCACCGGTTCTTGGGTTATTTAGGCGTTGACCATCAACCAGTAATAACACCTCGGCAAGACGAGTGGCTATTTTTCTGCCACGGACGGAGGTAGTGTGGTTGTGGGCCCAGGAAGACCCTACATAGCTTTGAAATCCAGGCACGTAGTTGAATAACTCATGGAGTTTATCTATTCCTAAGGCGTCCATTTGTTGATGAGTAAATATGGTGACAGAGGACGGTACGGTTAGTAGAGACTCTGAAGTCATGGTTGCTCCGGTGACTTCAATTTCCATCAGGGCTTCAATGGGCAGATTCAGTAAGGCCTCAAAATCAAGGTCGTCTTCCTTCTCAAAGCCATATTCATTACTGTTAGCGGAAATGCCAGAACCGAGAAAAAAAGAACTGTCAGCGGGAAAATCCATGTGTTACGAATCGATGTAACCATAGGCTTGGCTCTAGACCGTCAGGTGAGCATGGTATTTGCGTATACCTGATCAGTCTAGACCATTTTTAGCCATGGTTGGTGGTATCTAAAAGTATGTCGGGCCTTACACAGAAAACGAACATGCCAAGGTTTTTAGCTCGTTGACCAAGTCGGCTTGTTTTTTACTGGCGTCGGAAATTTCGTTCGCACCGGTGACTGTTTGTTGGGACATCTCATCAATACGAACCACATTTCGGTTAATTTCCTGATTGACTGAGGTGTACTCTTCGGAGGCGCAGGCAATCTGGTGGTTCATATCACGAATGGTGCTGATGGCAATGCCAATGTTGATCAGCGCCTTTTCAACGGCTTTAACTTTACCGACGGTTTCCTGTACCTGGGCTTTGGAAGAACCTACCGCACTGTAGGCGTCTTCGGAATGATTCTGGAAGGACATCAAAATGCTTTCAATTTCGCCCACTGATTCATAGGTGCGCTGGGCCAGGGCTCTCACTTCATCGGCTACTACTGAGAATCCCCGACCTTGATCGCCGGCGCGTGCTGCTTCAATAGCTGCATTCAGTGCCAATAAATTGGTTTGTTCGGCCACGCTTTTAATGACGTCCAGCACACCGGTAATGTTTTCGCTGCTGGATTTCAACTTGGCCAGGGTGTCTTCTACTTTGTGGATTTCCTGGTTAAGGGACTCGATCGACATCACTGCATCGTTCACCAATGAGTTGCCTTCGCTGGCCTGAGAGTCCACGTTACCGGCCGCTTCAGAGGCCCGTACTGTGCTGTTGGCGACTTCCTCGGCGGTGGTGGCCATTTGGTGAATCGCCGTGGCTAATTGGGATGTTTCGTGTTGTTGCTCAGTCAAACTGACGCTGCTTTGTTCTGAGGTGGTGGCCGTCTGTTCTGCGGCGGCAGCAAGCTCCATGCTGGAAGCGTTGATCTGGTTCACTATGTCCCGAAAGGTGGTAAGCATCTGGTTAAAATTGTCTGCAATGGTACCCAGCTCATCTTTACCGAGCACCTTGGCATTTACGGTCAGCTTTTTATGTTGGGTCACTGAGGATATGGCGGACAGGATGTGCTGGGTTTGCTGTTTAATGCTGCTGGTGATCAGGTGGACAAACAGCAACGCCAGTACACAAATGGTGGCAATAATGGCCAAGTCCTTATTGCGTTTAGCCGCGACATGGTCGATACGTTCCTGAAGTAAGGTTGAAAGAATGGGTGTTCCTTCACTCAGCAGTTTCTTTGTTGCGGCGATGGTAGTGGTGCCTGAGTTAAACACCGTATTACTGTCGACGCTGATAGTATCTTTACTGATGATTTCTTTTCGGATTAATGAGGTAAACGCTGAAACATTATTGAGTAGGGTTTGATAGCTGGGGGTCAATATTTGATCCAGTTGACCATTTTGGGTGTTATTGATGCTGGTATTCAGCGAACTCCGGGCTTTGTTAATCAGGCCTTCGATGTTGTTGAGGTTAATGCTTAAGGTTAGCAGTTGCTCGTGTTCATAGGCTTTAGCTGCCGCGATTCCACTGGCCAGTCCTCGGGTTTGGCCAAGCATTTCCATTAAGTGGGGTAAGGTGTTGCTGACCAGGTCCATTAAATAATAGGAATCCAGATCCGGGTCCAAGGTCAGGTTTGAGTAGTCAGCTACATGGGTGGTGAGCTTTAAAATTTCATCGATCAACCGGGTGTGTTGCTGGAAGGACACTTGGGCGGTCAGCGATCTTTGCCCTTCTAGTTGTCGCCATTGCCGTTTGATGGTCTGAACCTGATCGCTGCTGCTCAGGGTGTTTTCTGTTGCTTGGGCAATATTTTCCAGTTCGGTAATCTGTTGATTGGCTTGTTGTTCTATGCGCCGGATTTGGGCATCAAAGCTTTGATCACCATTGAGGTAAGCGGCCATCATGCCTCTGTGTTTGGCGACACTTTCCTGAAGTGGTTGAACGTACTCCAGATAGGTTGTGCCGACCATTTCTTTTTCAGCAAACTCAATCCGGTAGTTTTCTGAATCGATCAGGAATACCAATAAGATCGCAATAGGTATGCCCAATAGCACGGTGAACATCGACAGTTTCATCGTGAGAGATTGGTTGTTCAAAACTTTGGGGAGGGTGATATCCATGTGGCTACCTATTGTTGGGGTAAAAGGATCTTGAATACGAAATATAGTTAGCATCTGCGGAGTATGAGATGAGAGAAAATGCGTATGGTGTGTAGGCTAAAGCGGAGTACTTTGTGAAACTTTGACTAATTGGTTTGTTTTATAAAGTGAAACAATACACTTACGGACTGTTAAATGACCGGAAAGCGGAATTTAATGACTTGAAAACTTGATAATCTTGTCTATCTGGGTAATTTACACAAGCGGCCTTGCTTGTTAAGGCGGCGCCGGGTGGAATATCGATAGAGTTTCGTCAATAACGGTTTAATGATCGGGGTTGAGATGAGCCAGCCAAGCCAGCGCAATTTGGGAATGGCTTGAAACAGCCGAGCATAGGCGGGAATTTCTTTAAGCATATGTTGGCTTTTGATCTCGTAAACATACAATTCGAGTAATGCCTGTTCCAGTGTTACACCGTATTCCGCCAGCAAGGTTTGATGGGCTGTAGCGTCTTGCCAGTGTATGTGGTTTGCATGTTGTCCTGCCCAGCGCAGGTAGTTGTCCCTGTCTTTGACGCAAGCAGGGCAGAGTGCATCGTAAAAGACGATAAGGTGCGGTTGGTAGCTTATCGCTGGATTGTGCTTTGTTGAGTTGTACTTTGTTGAGTTGTGCTTTGTTAAGTCGTTCTTTGTTGACTCGTTCTTTACTGACTTGCGCATTGTTGTATCCGCCGACTGTCCTTCCTGGGGAAATCCAT
>JBFHTA010000073.1:0-14753 GCA_041590855.1 Pseudomonadales bacterium | reverse complement strand
TCCGGCTCGGATAACTTCCGGGCTTCTGCTATGCAGGGTGTTATGAAGCGGATTAAGGGGAAAGGCGTTGAAGTTGTCGTCTATGAACCCGTTCTGAATGAAGATGAGTTTTTTCATTCCAGAGTGATCAAAGATTTAGAAGAGTTCAAGCGGATCTCGGATGTGATCATTACCAATAGAAAATCCGATGAACTCCGTGATGTCGAAGAGAAGGTGTACACAAGAGATCTGTTTGGGGCCGATTAATCCCTCTTTACCTCAGTAGTTTAAAAACAGCCATCTTAACTAAGTCATGAGAAGGCTGTTTTTAGCGTCTGTGCAGCTATCACATCCCAGCTAAATTCATTCTTAACTTTCTCAAGGCTGGCTAACCCCATTCTTTGAGCAGTTTCTCTATCATCCAGCATGCGAATTAACGCTTCAGACAGCTGCTCTGGCGACCCCGGGTCAACCAAGACACCTGACACTTTATCTTCCACAATTACTGGAATCCCACCTACTCGTGAACCGATCAACGGCAACCCACAAGCCATGCCTTCTAGTCCGGCAATACTTGTGGCTTCCATTAGAGAAGGTAAAACAGAAACATTCCCGGAAGCAAATACTTCTGGCATTTGAGAGTTATCTACTCCGCCCAGAAAATGAACCCGATCACTACAGCCCGCATCTTCAATGATTTGTTCAAAAGCGCCCCGATCTGCACCATCTCCTGCAACAATGACATGAAGGTCATCTCGTGTTGTCATTGCAACTGCTTTCGCAAAAAATAGAACACCATTCTTTTCAACAAGACGTCGGGCCAAAACTGCAACAAACGCCTGTTCAGGTATGCCCAGTTTAGATCTTAAACCAGTCTCAGACGGATAGAACCGTGCCGTATCCACACCATTTGAGATAAAGTGCACAGGCCCCTTGTAACCGGTCAGTTTGGTAGCATCAACTAACTCTTCGCTCGGTGCCAGAACCCGATCCGCAATATTCAATTGCTTACGCATTTTCTCTAACACTCGTACACCTTTTTTCACTCTCTTGAGAAAAGACGATGTATGGTTCGTAAAAATAACGGGGACTCCGAGCTTGCCGCAGGCTTTTAAAGGGCGCATTCCGTGCACATGCAAAGCTTCATACCCCTCTTCCTGGACCATCTTCTTTAATAACCGATGCAGTTTAACGTCATACAATAAATGGTTGTTCGACAACTTGGTTCTAACAACTCTCACACCATCCATCATCTCTAGCTTAGGTAAGGAATTATTTGCCAAACGGGTAACAACCGATACTTCATGGCCTAAACGAACAATGGCTCTCGATAATTCATACACATGCGTTTGAACCCCACCAATGCTTGGCGGGAACTCATTGGAAATCATAATTATTTTCATAGTCTGAACTTTCCCTTTATTGGGCCATTTTTAAAAACGTTTCAACAATACGCTGAGCAGCTTGGCCATCACCATACGGGTTACTCGCTGAAGCCATTTTTTCATATTCACCCTTATCTTCTAACAACCTAGATACACTCTCTACAATGGATTTCGGTGACGTACCCACCAAACGAACTGTGCCAGCTTCAACAGCCTCAGGTCTCTCGGTTGTGTCCCTCATGACTAAAACCGGTTTACCCAGTGAAGGAGCCTCTTCTTGCACCCCCCCTGAATCAGTCAAGATCAGCCTGGAACGCTCCATCAAATAAACAAAAGGTAAGTAATCCAGCGGTTCTATCAAATGAATATTAGTAAGAGAGGATAACATCTCGTTAACTGGTGTCCTGACATTAGGGTTCAAGTGAACAGGATAAATAATCTGTAAATCAGGATACTTTAGAGCTAAGGATTTCAGAGCCCTACAAATATTGTCAAAGCCCTGACCGAAGTTTTCTCGTCGATGACCCGTAACCAATAGAACATCTGATGGTTTATCTAAGCAACCAAGGTTAATAGATGTTAAACACGAACGTTCTCGAGCGGTATTCGATTGAATGATCTTCCGAGCATCAATTAACGCATCAATTACAGTATTCCCCGTGATCACGACGGTGTCTCTGGACACCCCCTCTTTTAACAAATTTTCAGACGCGCTTTTTGTTGGCGCAAAATGTAAATCAGCAATGACACCAGTGATACGTCGATTCAACTCTTCCGGCCAAGGGGAAAGCTTATTACCCGTCCTTAATCCAGCTTCTACATGAAACACAGGAATTTGTTGATAGCTCGCAGCAATTCCGGCAATCATACTCGTCGTTGTATCACCATGTACCCCCACCCAATCAGGTTTTTCCTGTGCAAACACATCTCCCAGTTTTAACAACATTCTGGCACTTAACTCCGTCAGATCCTGATTGGGCTTCATAAGATCCAAATCATAGTCAGGAACAATCTCAAATAAATTTAACACCTGATCAAGCATCTCTCGGTGCTGACCAGTCACACACACCTTCACATCCAATGTTGATGAAATGAGTTTTTTCACCAAAGGTGCCATTTTAATCGCTTCCGGGCGGGTACCGAACACTAACAGGAGCTTCATACATTTACCTAGATCAAACCAAGTTAGGGAGATTTACACATCAATTGACTAAAAATCATAACTTAGTCCGGTAAACAGAGGAAAGGAAAAGGCCAACGACCTAGAATATTTTGCTTTTGGTGAGCACCACCAAAGTGTATAAACTTAGTGAAGCAACTGAAATCATGACTCACGTAGACTACTACACGATCAATACTTGCCAATCATAGTTTTAACGCCCAAACTACGCCTTTAAAAATCCCGCTGTTTTAGTTTCGAAGACACATTGAGTTCGAGTATATGATTTCTCTTTCTAACCTAAAGCCTTTTGCTAAAGGTGGTAATCGCTTGTGCTTTGAGCACCCCGATGACAAGACGAAAGTCATTAAAGTACGACGACCGGACTTCACGCTGCAGGACTTACGGAAGAAGAAGGGATTCCCCAAGTCGCTGAAACCACTTTCTTCGTTTGACGATAACAAGGAAGAGTTTAATGTTCTCAAGCGTTATGAGAAAGCCTACGGCGATTTAATATTCACGCATGTATGCCGATGTTACGGCTTTGAAGAAACAGACCTTGGCAAAGGGTTAGTGCTCGAGTTAGTTCGAGACGAGAACGGCCTTATCTCCTACAATATCAAGCAATATCTTTACGAAATCGGTCCTACTGCTTCGTTTTTGGCCGCTTTAGACGAATTTTGTTCTTTTTGGCAACAAACCGCCCCACCCTCAAGAAACCTGCTCGCCCACAACATTCTGGTTCAGCAGGACAGCAATCAGCAGGTGAAACGACTGGTGGTTATAGACGGCCTTGGTAATTCAGGGTTATTCCCAACATCTTTACTTTCAAAAAGATATCGTCAAAAGAAAGCTCAAAAGAAGCTGGAATACTTAAGAGCAAGTATCAACAGCTACATTGATCGGGTAGAAAAAGGGGAGAAACCCAGCGATATCGGCATACTTTTCCATAGAGGAAACTGATCACCAACGGCATCAATTACAGTTTACAGTGCTTGATACGCTGACCATGTCTGCTCAACCATTGTTTCAATGGTTAAATTTTCCGCTGCATACTTATAAATTGGCGTAAAATGTTCCTCAATGATAGCACTTTGCTCTATAGATACTTCTATCAAACGTCTAAGGGCCTCCACATCTTCAACAGCACAAATATACTCTCTTGGTAAGATTTCATTTGGAATTGGAACATCTGTCGAAATCACCGGTGTTTCAAGCAGCAAAGATTCACTGAACACATAAGAAAAGCCTTCTCGGCGGGAAGAAATCACTAGCATGTCTGCAGTAGCAATCAGGTTTGGGACGTCATCCCGATGCCCCAGTAAATGAACATGACGTTGCAAGTGAAGTGATGTCTGGATCATCTCTTCCAGTAGTTGCCGGTCTGGCCCGTCACCAGCAATCACAAGATTCGCATTAATGCCTTCCCAAGCGGCCAATAACACATCAAATCCTTTAGCTGGGACCAGTCGCCCTACTGAAAGAACGGTTGGTAGCTGCTCATCTGAAAAAGCCGGAAGGATAGGTGTATGACTGACATGGGGTTTAGGAATACCGTTATATACAGTTTTTTTACTCACAGCATCACTAAACTGCCCTACTACGCCCTCACTAACACCTATCGACAAATCAAACTTACTTAAGAAACCCAAATTCTTTTTGAGGTTATGAATGGTCACAACCGTTTTGCAAGATAACAAGCCCTTCAGTGATGCTATGATTAAACCAGCTTTATTGGCTTGCGCATGAACAATATCCGGCTGATGCGCTTTGATAATACGCAGCAGCTTAAACAGCAATAAGGGATTCCGACGACTTTTCGATAAGTCCAAAGGTACAAATATCACCCTATCGGAAAAACGTCCTTCATATTTAGGGTGAGCGACTACTACGACAGAACACTTCGCACTCATGGCATTGGAAAGCTCTACCACATGTTTTTCAAGTCCTCCCTCTCCGGAACCTCCCATGATCTGCATAACTTTCATAAAACACTCCGGAAAACTAAAGAAGGGCCGCCACCCATATATTCGACGGAAAGACAATCGGTTACAATTGTAACGACTCAACGCCTCAGGGTTAAGCAAACTCTTGGTGGTTATATAAGAATTCTCGTCTTAGACGCAGTTTAATAGGTACTTTATGGGAAATCTGATCTCACTCACTCAAGAGACACCCCTTGCAGTGGGTGATCACAAAGCCGTATATGTTCACCCGAAAAACCCGGACTGGCTTATAAAAGTGGTGCACGAAGCAGGTTTGGCAGCGTTAAAAGCCAAATACCCATGGTCGATGAGATTCCGTAGATTACCCAATTATTGGGAGTTTCTTCATGAAATGGTTGAACATTTAGCCGTTCGCGAATTGATGTCTCCCTCCGAAATCTATATCGAAAATGTAATTGGCCTGGTAGATACCGACCTGGGCGTCGGCATGATCGTGGAAGCCATCCGTACTACCAATGGCGAAATTGCACCAACGCTTCGAAAACTCATCCAATCAGGCACCTTCGAAGAGAAGCATCATAAAGGCTTACAAGACGTGTTAGATTGGATTGTAAACACTAACGTCATCATTCGTGAACTGACCACCACCAACATGGTATGGAATGAACTGACTCAACGGTTTGTGATCATTGACGGCGTAGGCAGTAAGCCGTTACTAACACTTCGGAGTTTTTCAAAGCGTTATAATAGACGCTCCAATTTCAAGAAATCGGAAAAGCTCAAAAGGTGGGTTAACGAAGGCCTTCAGAAATACGCTAGCTCACACTCGTAATCGACGACTCTTTGGTTTAAAAACTCCATGGTACTAAAACTTTCTGATCAAACGCCCATTGCACAAGGCGGTGAACGTTTAATATTTATTCATCCTGAAAATAACGACTGGCTAATCAAAGTCTGGCATGAGCGGTTCCATGAAAAGCAACAAAAGAGAACTCCGTTTTGGATCAGGGTTATTCGACTAAAGCGCTACTGGTCACTGCTTAATGAATTAACAGAATATCTCGGCGTTCGGGAAGATCCTCATCCAAAACTTGAATACATACAGCAACTGGTAGGATTAACAGATACAGACCTTGGTTTTGGCATGGTGGTGAAAGCCATCAAACAAGACAATGGCGAGCTCGCCCCCACGTTAAAAGATTTGGTAGAAAGACAAGTCTTTCATGAGCAGCATCATCAGGCACTTGAAGCGTTCTTTGAATGGATGTCTAACACACATATCATTGTTCGTGACTTCAGTCTCAACAACCTGATCTGGGACGAATGCAACCAAAGGTTTGTATTAATTGACGGTATCGGCAGTAAAATCGGTTTTTCTTTACGCAGTCTGTCTCGACGCTACAATCAAAAAGCGAATCACAATCGAATCGTCAAATTCCGAACACGTCTGGCCAAAGCTCTAGGGAACCGCTGAATAAGACCTCTCAAGGCCCTAATTTTACTCATACAGTCCAAGAGACAAGTACTCCACTATGAAAATCCTCAATTCGATCATTACGCTGCACCCTCAGAGTGAATCGACGCAAGCACTGGTAACCGCGTTAAAAGAAAACAATGTCATTGTGAACAGCTTTTTTGGTGCCGATGGCCGGAAAAACATACCACCTTTACAGGATGGAGAATCCATCAACAGCAAAGAGATGCGGCTCCGTCACAACCGTGATTTACACGGCTCCGAAATTGGCTGCTACCTCTCGCATCTTCGAGCCATCCGAGAAGCTTATAACTCTGGCGCAGATCGTTTGTGTGTGTTCGAAGACGATGTGCAACTCGAAAATGGCTTTCAACAGGTATACAGCAAAGTCACCACCCTCTCTGACGAAGTTGAGTTTGTACGTTTTATGGGATTAAAAGTCCGTAAACGAAAAGTTGTACAACCTCTTCACAAAGACTACATGCTTGTTCGTCCCGAAAGAGGGCTGACAGGGACACAAGGCTATATGATTAATCGCAGAGGCATGGAAAAAGTACTTAAAGCAGGCTCCGCACTGTATGAGCCCATTGATAAATTCTTTGATCACTTTTGGGAGTATGGGCTTCGTGCTTACGCAGTCGAGCCGCACGTTATCTATGAAAATGACGCCAACAGCAATATCACCAAAAAATCACACGAGCCAATCAAACTGTCTGTCGTACATAAGGTAAAAGCCGCCCTCTATAAAGGTATTCGAAGCCTGGGACGACACAAGCATCTTAACACGCATCGATCGGAGTTTTATCCCGCCATTATGCCTGAAGGTTCGGTGGGCAAGACCAAACGAATAAAGCGCAAGCAACGATAGACGATAGACGATAGACGATAGACGATAGAAGCCATCTTAAAGGATGGCTTTTTTCGATTTCCAATATAAGGAAAGTAAGGCCCCGCCAACCATAGTCAACACATACATTCCGCTTGAAAAGAACATATAAGACTCGAAGCAGTTGACTACCAGCGTGAAAACCAGCAAAGCCCCGGATATCATAAGCAGATTGAACGAAAGCTCTCCCACTCGGAACAAAGACCATGCAATGAACGCCAAATAGCAAAAGAGCAATAACATACACGCCAAACCTAGCATCCCAAAATTCACCAAGGTGTCCAGGTAAGAATTATGTAGATGGCGGAAGATCTTTTTGTTTTCTTCGGTCAAACGATCAGTGTGTTTTACCACAAGATCCCGACCATTTCCGCCCCATCCTAACAAAGGACGCTCTGCTATCCATTCCAAAGACTCATACCAGGTATCCAATCGAATACCGGTACTGGTATTAGATTGGTATTGATCCGAACCGCTTAATGCTAACTGGATATTTGACCACTCGTGGTCAATTCGATTAGTTAAGGTCTCTGCCACTTTAGAGTTCATTGCTCCAACCGCAATCCCTACAAACGCGAGACTGGTGATTACAAACTTCTTCCCCAACACTCTCTGCTTTATGGAATAAGCGATACCAAAGAGTACCAACACAAAGAGCACCGTGGCCAAGGCAAGCCAAACTGCTCGGGTTTGAGTAATAACAACCGCTGTCGCGCACAAGAGGGCCAGAACAGCAAACAATGTAACTTTTCCCCAGGAAATAGAGGCATCAAAAAGTCTTCCCAGCAATAATCCTGCAAATACAATCAACATCACACCAAATAACATGGCCGTATGTTGAGCATTACGAACACCAAAATCGACTCTCTGACCATCCAGCCCCCGAAAAATTTCATTCCAACCACCTCCGGTAATCCACGGAGAGATAAGTAACGAGAACGCTGCCAGACTCAGCATTAATAGGATTTTCCATCGTTCCCCAGCTAACAGCACGGCCACGGGTACAAAAGCAAACCAGGCAGCTAAACGTTCTACTTTAGGGGAAGACTCAGCCCAATCCGGGTACTGCCATTGCATCGCAAGCCACGTCAGAAGCTGCAACGCAACAGCAATAAACGCCAGCAAGACAGGCGGCGACGTCAGCACATCCTTGCCTCGTTTTAATAGCAAGATGCAGCCTACCACAACCATAACCTTGCCAGCCCGATCACCGAATTTGTCGGTAATCATAGCCAATAAAGCCATTAACATCAGCGCTGAAAAACCCAGCCACTCAAAAGCCGCATTCACACGAGTTTTTTGCACCTGAGATAGAACACTAATCAAATTTATTACCCTAATAAGTATTCAGGACAAAGTCCCTGGTCAGAATTCATTTATTAATACAGTTTAGCGTTACTTATTAAGTAAACGACCGTCCGCAGAAATATCACGCGCCCACACATAATCATGAGTGAATGGAATTTCCATTGTCGCTTCCGTAATGTAGCGAGCATACAGTTGAGAGTTAATCTCCTGATGAAAGAACTCACGAGTCCGCCCTGCCCAAGCACGGCGTTTCTCGTCATCATGATGAAACTCTTTAATACTTGCGATTAAATCGTCTTCGTCTTTAAAATACACCACGCTTTCTGCAGGCAATAACTCATCAAATCTCGGCGACTCATGAGTGAATTGCAAAATGCCATTGCCCGCTAACTGGGCCATGCGAGCAGAAGAATACCAATAAAAGCCTTCCTGACGATTCAGATTGAGCCCCATTTTTGTTTCTGATAGCGCTCGATCATAATCTCGCCCCCAGATTGGCGGCAGACCAAAACTGCCATAAGTGGCAAAATTCAATTCATCTTTGACCTGTTCACGAATATTCCCAATCATCTGCAACCGCTTGGTAAAATCGTTACTGTTGCTGCAAAACAACAAATCAATCTCCAAGTCTGTTTTCAGATCATTCTTCAGAACTTCAACAGATGGCTCAACCGGATTAGGCATATGATAAATACGTGCACCAATACCCTCAAAGATAGTCAGTTCACGGCGACCGGTTGAAACAAAGCTGGCATCCACTACTTCAGCCCGATGCTTAATCTTTTCAACATTCTCAGGCACAAACAGAGGATCATTATTACAGTGGGCAATCCTGCAACCAGGCGCCAGTTTTTTAGCTTCAACTAAAGATTCATTAGTAATGATGTCACAATGTCCAGCAATAATCAGATCCGGTTCAAACGCCGCCACCATTTCAAGAAACCGTTTATTGGCCGCTGGTTTACCTAAATCACGAATTCCAAAAGGGGCCTCAAATGCTGCAACATCCCGATCACTGAACATTTGTACATAATAATCGTTCTTGATGAGACCAAAAGTCAGTTTTTCAGCCCAACTAACGCGCGTTTTTCCATATCGGCGCAACTGCCGATAGTCCACATGTAAAATTCTCATTCGGGTTACTACCTATTGTTCTCTCAATGCCAAGTCATACACGGCTAATGTTTCTTTCACCTGATGCGATAAATAAAAGGCCTCAGGCAAGACAATGCTTGCTTCTTGCTCTGCCAACTCCATCACTTTCCTGGCAAAGAGTTCAAGGTTATCCGGCGGCACCAGCCCCTGGGGATAACAGTCTTTCATAGACTCACTTGCACCACCACGATCAAACGCCACCACTTTACACCCTACTGCCAATGCTTCAGGGACTGTTCTGCCAAAAGGCTCAGGTTTGTTCGACATATGGCAGGTGATTTCTGCCAGTTGATAAAAGTTTTGAATATCCGATCTATGCCCCAGAAAACTGATGGATTGAGAGACGCCTTTAGACTTACAAAGCGCAACCAATTCGTCTTTATAATGTTGCTTATTTGGGTCCGCCTCACCAACAATCACACCATGAAATTCAGGGTTTTGATCGACCAAAAGGCGCATCATTTCAATAAAGGCTTCCTGCCCTTTCCAACGCGTCAGTCGACCCGGCATTAAAATAATGCGTTTATTCTCTAACTCAGGATACTCAGAGAAAAGCGACTCTTGCCACTCAGACAAACGGTCATTTTTCTTAAAGGCCGAAGGATCGACCCCACGAAAAATCCGCGTGATTTTGTCCGGATTAACTGAATAGTTTTTAACAATGTAGTTATGTACACAGTCGGAAATGGCAATAATCCGCTCAGCACGAGCCATAACAGCGCTGTACATATTTACGGAATATAGGCCATGAAAAGTGGAAATCAGTTTGGGTCTACTTGCTTTCGGAAGCTTCCGCCAGGCAAGCCAAACAATCCAGGCAGGCACCCTTGAACGCACATGAACAATGTCCGGTTTAAGCTCAGACAACAGTTGCCTCATCGCTGCGACCTGCTTTAATGATGATAACGCCTTCCGATGCACTGGCATTGCAATATGTGTTGATCCTTCCGACTCCAACCGCTCAACCTGTCTACCACCATTTGAGATCACAATAGAGGTATGTCCCAGTTTGACCAGTTCACGCGCAAACTCAATAGTGCCTCGCTCAACCCCTCCGGAATTTAACTCGGGCAGCACTTGCACAACTTTTAATGCATTAGCCGTCATACTTGACCTTTAATTGCTGCCATAGGCCAAAATGATCAAACACCTTTTGTATCTTAATGTCGTTGCCTTCTTGCTTGCATTTGTTGGATTTGATCAAGGCTACATCTTGAGAACCTTCAATCATCAGCAACCTTGCACGCCAATGCTTGGTATGATGAACCACCTTACAAGGCGTTTTATTTTTCAGCGCCATGGCCTTAAGCCAAACATCGTCGGCATTTGGCGCTAATGACTGAAATGTAGGCTCATCAAATACAGTTTCGTGTAAAGCCCCCGGAAAGTACAAAACACCACCATTGCCTGTCGGAAATACATCAAAACACGCATCAGAGCGTTTTAACCCCATTTCCCACTGATTATAAGGAAGAATATTTCCAGAGCTGTCATAACTGACTCGGTGACCGCGATGACAATGAATGACGCCAGGCTCTCGTCGATATGCGCGATAAAGCAGATCAATGGAATCAATCGGATAGAGAATATCATCATCGAAGGTAATAATAAGTGAATCAGGTAATTGCTTTAAGGCATAGATAATTTTCTTGTATGGTCCCAAGTCACCATCAACAAACTTGATCTCCAAGCCTCTTTCTTGTTGCATCAACAAGGTTTCAGGCAAATCATCCCATTGGTGAGGAAAATTCTCTTTGGACAACCAAAGAATAACCCGATCCGCTTTTAACGACTGTTGGAACAGGCTTTCAATGGTTAGATAAACATCATTAATACGCGCTGGAAAGCTAGTTAGTGAAACCACAATGGATTCAGGCTTATTGTTGCCTACACCAGATGTTTTACTATGCAAAGTTAAACTCTGAAGCTGCACAGCAAACTGCATCGACTGTACTTTATAGAAGTCTTCTTGTTTACGCTTCTTTCGTTTTTCTCGATATTTCTTCAACATGAATCAACCTGCATCCCTACCCAACTTATATCGTGATAGCAACCACGTAGCTGCCCGGTCAGCTTCACAGAGCGGCTCGTTTTCCTGCATCATCTCGCTATTTCCCAACAATGTCATTAGTTGACCTTTTTTTATTAACTCTTCAATCCCTAGCACAATACGGCCTGTTTTCTGAGGCTGTAAGTCGAATACACCTGTCGGCACCCCCGAAGTGATCGCTTCATATACCATGGACACACTATCAGGTGTCACCCAAACCTGGTCAACGCGTTCTAACTGTTGCTGAACCCAACCTGCCGGAGTACTTTCATTGTGATAAAACGACACCCTATCTTTCGGAAGTCGATCTATCAAGCGTCGGAAGGCGTCAGGGGTTCGCCGGGAATCTGTCATGATCCATTGTTTAACCGATGGCTTAGTTTCTATCACCCGCTGAATCTGCTCCAACACGCCATCACCATCCCAGTGATAATGCTTGGATTCCCCACCTACCAGAAACAATCCCCGTTGGCTTGGCAACGAACGATCTACAGGGCGGATTGTATTTAGCACACCGACAGTCGCCAATACCTGATCTCGCTCAGCAGGATTATCATGCTTAGGAATAATCGCCGCATCAAACCACGTTAACGGCACGATACTGGGTTTCATCAAGACTACAGAAAAGCAGTCATATTTGCGTTTAATAGCCAGCATCAGTTTATGAGTCGCACTGCCCGCCCCAACTACTACGTCCGGAGCTTGTTTTGCAATGTACGGAACACGACGGCACACGACATCTAACCAAGACACAGGCAACTCATCCACCGACAACCATTGGCTATGGACTTCGGTTTGAAGCTTAAGTGATTGCTCAAGCCCTAATAATTGATTCTTATGCCCTGGTTTACCGTCCGTTATAAAGAGCACATTTAATGCGGATGAAAGCATAGCGCTTACTCTTCAAATTGACTTTGATACAGCTCAGCATACACACCTTGCCTAGCCAACAATTCATCATGATTACCAATCTCTTTGATTTCACCGGCTTCCATAACCACAATTCGATCCGCACCAACAATCGTCGACAGTCGGTGAGCAATCACTATCGTTGTGCGACCTTTCATAACTTCATTCATTGCCGCCTGAATATAACGCTCTGACGCGTTATCCAATGCAGAAGTCGCCTCATCCAAAATCAAGATAGGCGCATCTTTCAAGATAGCCCTCGCAATTGCTAATCTCTGGCGCTGCCCTCCTGACAACATCAGACCACGCTCGCCAATCTGGGTGTCCAGGCCTTCGTCTAATGAGCGGGCAAACTCCATTACATAAGCAGACTCAGCTGCGCGCATAATGGCAGCATCATCGGCTTCCGACAATTCACCATATGCAATATTTTCTTTTAATGACCCCTGGAAAAGGAAGACATTTTGACTAACCAGTGCAATTTGTTCTCTTAAGAACTTCAGATCCAATTCCTGAATTGGAACGCCATCCAGAAGAATCTCGCCCGATTGAGGCTCATTAAAGCGGGGCAACAAACTCACCAACGTACTTTTACCACTGCCAGAATGACCTACAATGGCAATCATTTCGCCAGATTTAATATCTAGCGAGAAATCATTAAGCACCGTTTTTCCTCTTTCATACCCAAAGTTCACGTGCTTAAGTGATAAATTACCTTTCACATCATCAAGCGTTTTAGTGCCGTGGTCTTTCTCGATTTGGGTATCCAACAATTCAAACAGGGTACTCGCAGCCGCAATCCCTTTCTGCATTTTACTGTTGATATTGGTTAAGGTACGAATCGGTTTAGCCACCAAGCCAGCGGCCGTAATGTACTGAATAAACAACGCCTCGTTGATGTCGGTCAAATACTCAGGGTTCAAGCCGATATAAACCAGAATCGACATCGGAATTGCCAATAACATCTGTACTGCCGGAGTATTTATTGAACGAACCAAAGCCAGCTTAATGCCCTGTTTGGCGGTATAGGTACTGGCACCATTAAAGCGGTCAAACTCGTAATTTTCGCCACCAAAGATACGAATTTCCTGAAACCCCTGTACCGATTCAGAGGCTGATTGGGTGATGTCCCCCATAGAGTTTTGAATACGCTTACTCAATAAACGAAAACGTTTCGATGCATAGCCAATCGCCAAAGCAATAAAAGGCATCGAAGTTAAGAAAATCAGCGTTAATTCCCAACTGAGGTAAACCATATAGCACAGCAACGCAATGGCGGTCATACCTTCACGCAATAACACCGTAATGGCTTCCGTCGCCGCGCCCACCACCTGAGTGGTATTAAAGGTTATTTTGGACAATAAGTGCCCTGAAGAGGTCGACGTAAAGTAAGAAGCCGGCAAGGAAAGTACTTTCTTAAAGACCTCCAACCTCAGTGCATGCACCAGCTTTTGAGCCACAATGGAAATGGAGTACAAACCAATAAAACTACCAATGCCGCGCACACAAAACATCAGCAGCACTGCCAAAGGAAGCGCCACGTATTTTTCTAAATCAAAAGGAATATCAGGGTTATCTTCAACCACTAGCCCAATAATCTCAGGCCAGCCAGCCTGGGAGGCAGAATAAATCGCATACCCCACAAAACTTAAAACAAACAACCACCACTGGGATTTAACGTACGAAAGTAATCTCAGATACACTTGAATCGGTGTTAAGTCACCGTCTAAATCTTTCCTTTTCGACATCACTTCTTCTTTTAATCAGCTCAACACTCGGCCGCCCATTTGGCCGTGCCACAAAATGCAAAAAACCACATATCGACGATTAACTAACAAAAAGGTTAATTGCCAATATGTGGTTTTTATAATTATATCAGTCGCTTATTTAACCAAAGCCAACCATTCAGGGTATTCATCTCGTTTACCCATTACCTGATCAAAGTACATGGTCTGTAACTGTTCAGTGATAGGTCCACGAACTCCGGAACCAATCTGACGACCATCCAATTCACGGATTGGCAATACTTCAGCCGCCGTACCGGTAAAGAACGCCTCATCCGCCACGTACACTTCATCACGGGTAATGCGTTTCTCTCTTACTTCATAACCTAGGTCTGCTGCAAACTTAAAGATCGTATTACGCGTGATACCATCAAGACATGACGTCAATTCCGGCGTGTAGATCACACCATCACGAATAATAAAGATATTTTCACCAGAGCCTTCCGCCACATAGCCTTCATTATCCAGTAGCAACGCCTCTTCACAGCCACTGTCCAACGCTTCACGAAGCGCCAACATGGAGTTCATGTAGTTACCGTTCGCTTTGGCTTTACACATAGTAATGTTTACATGATGACGGGTGTATGAAGAGGTACGAATACGAATGCCCTTGGTCTTCGCTTCTTCACCCATGTATGCAGGCCATTCCCATGCTGCAACCATCACATGAACCTTCAGGTTATCCGCACGTAAACCCATGCCTTCAGAACCAAAGAAC
>JBFHTA010000072.1:0-14926 GCA_041590855.1 Pseudomonadales bacterium | reverse complement strand
TAAACCCAACTCTCTTCCATTAAGCGTTTGATAATACGCCCATTCTCAACCAGGAAAATGCCGTGAAATCCTTTATAGGTGTACAGACCCGGGATACCTTCATGTAAAGGTTCGCCACTTTTACGGCGAATAACCCCAGCACTGTCAGACCCCAATACATCGCTCAAACGGAAATCAGGAATATGACTATCAATAAACTCTCGTCTCAGTCGCTGATAAGCACGCTCAGCTAAAGGGGTTGCCATTAACAAGGCACGTGCATCAGCCACAGACTGTTGGTCAATCTGGGCCCGAATTCCTTGATTAAGGAGGTTATCCAAGTGCTCAGTTAGCTCCTTGCGGATATCCTGATTAATTTCACCAGGTAATTTGCGCTCAAAATACAAAGCGAACCATGAACGCACCTGCTCTCCCTCATAGTGCTCAGGCATAAATAACATGAGGTAAGATTTAAGTGTTTCATACAGATAATCACGATGATCTGAGTTGACCACCATTTCTGTTTTCAATGCATCAATAAGATATTTAGTCAGATAACCATCAAGTGCACGTTTGTACGCAGCTGACGCCGGCTGACCAAGCTTGTCGCCCTGATACAGCCCCATATTTTTAGGACCATCTTCAGGAAGTACATTTGAGTATCCTGCTGGCATGTCTCTTAGGATGGTTAGTGCGGTAGCCATAGAAACTATGTCATTGTCACCGCTTAGCTCTCCACCAGTAACATCCTTATAGTGCGCTATGGAACCGGCTGTTGTGTCTGTCAATGCCTTGTTCCACTGATAGCTGGAGAACCAAAGTGCCATTAATACCAGCGAAGCAACCGAAGAAGCAGCCAATACACCCTGACGAATCCAACGATGTTTCTTTTCATGAAATTGGTTGACGGATGCCAGGCTTTGCTCTGGGAAGACCACGTCTTCTAATAAGCGCTTGATGAAATAACCCTTACCTTCACCGGTTTGACGCCTTAACGCGGGTTCAGCTAAACCAAAACCATTGCCCAATTGGGTCATCACCCGATCAATTGGGACACCCTCTTGAGTGGCACTGGCAATATAAACACCACGAAGCATTGGCGATTGCTCAAAAGCATTCGGAGAGAATATTTCTTTCAGGAAGTCATCCGCAGCCGACTGCAACAACCTTAGTTGCTTAGGAAACTCATAAATTAGCGTACGGCGTTCAAGGTCATGTTCGAACTGCAACCTCGAATTCAAGCGACGATTAAGCCTCTGAACAATGGCATGAAACTCTTTGTTAAATTGAGCCACGACCCCTTTTTCAGGATCATCCGCTTCAATGTCAAATGTCATCCCCCACACTTGCTCAAGCTCTTCTTTGGATAAATCGTCAAAGAATTCACTGAATCCGGCGATCAGATCGGCTTTTGTAAAAACAACATACACGGGAAACATCATTCCCAATTGGTTTTGAAGTTCCTGCACACGCTGTTTGATAGCCCTGGCGTGAATGTTTCGCTCTGTTCGTGTCTGTGTAAGCAAGTCAGCCATGCTGACAAACATCAGAACTCCATTGATAGGACGCTGCGGACGATACTTTCGAAGTAACCCCAAAAAACCCTGCCATGCCTGGGAATCCTGGGTAACATGGCTATCCTGCGTTGTATATCGACCTGCGGTATCAATCAGAACCGCTTTATTTGTAAACCACCAGTCGCACTGTCTAGTCCCGCCAATACCTTCAATTGCATCAGCGCCCATCGATTCTTTTAAAGGAAATTCGAGACCGGAGTTATGTAGTGCAGTGGTTTTACCAGAACCAGGTGGCCCTATAAGCATGTACCAGGGTAATTGGTTAACATCACGACCTTTACTGAACCGAGAGCTTTTTAAAATCTCAAGCGCCTGCTGCATTCTCTTGCGTAAGATCTCAATATCCCGTTGGGCAATGGCATCCTGCTGGCCGTCTTCACTGCCATTTAGCAAATTATTAACGACTTCTTTATTGCGATTCTTTTGGCGTGTAACAGACAAGTAGTTACTAATGCCCCAACCAATTGCAATTACCAAAATAATCAGCAGTCGCACTACCGGACTGGCAAAGGGTTCAGTGCCAGCAATGGCTATTAAGGGGCCTCCGAACCAAAGCAAAATGGCAAGCGCTATTAACCCTAATGTGGTAACCACCCATCGAGACTTGAGCATTGATCCCGTTCGCTCAACAAATCCTTTTAAAGACATTTTAATCTTCCTTTACTTACAGCAGCTTAAGGCAACAAATCAATTTCAATTCGACGATTTAGTCGTCTGTTCTCTTCGCTATCATTTGGCGCAATTGGTTCCGCTTCGCCACGACCTTCAGGCCAAAGACGACCATGCAAATCCGTCCTGGCTGCCAAGGCATCAGACACTGCATTGGCTCTGGCCAGCGATAAGTGCCAATTTGATGGATACTTACTGGAAAAAATACTCTTATCATCGGTATGGCCCGTAATCAGAATGCGGCCGTTAATCGACTCCAATGCCCTCGCTATTTTAGAGATCACCGGAGTGAAATCCTCTTTGATCGAAGCATTACTGTCGCCGAATAAGAGTTCTGCAGGTACACGTATACGGATACGGTCAGAGAGATCATGAAGTTCTATTAACTCTCGCTGAATCTCTGTTTGTAGCAACTGACGCAACCGAACAGACTCATCTCTATCTTTAATCGTCAACACTTTCTGTTCTGGCTGAGTCCAGGGAACCAGGCTACTTAATTCCTTGTAAACACTGTCTGAATAACTATTTATCTGGTATCTGAACAGCATATAGGCCGACAATAACAAGGCCCCAAACAGTGCGAGTAAAACCCACATCGGGAAGGCCTTCTGCTCTATAGAACGACCGCTAACATTAACCTGCCATTCGGGGGAAAGCTCTCGTTCGTGCTCATTTCTCTGGGATCGTATGGCCCTATATGCTTGCTCCCTGAATTCCTCAAGTTTTTCAGAGCCGCGCTCTTCAACTCGCATTTTCCCGTTAAATCCAAGGGATAAACAAAGATATTGAAGCTCTAACAACAAAAGATGCTTGGCGGGATCAGCGATACACGCCTGAAGCAAAGTATAGAAATATTCACCGCCCCAGGTTTCATTGTGGAATGTAGAGAGCAGACTTTCTGCCCCCCACTCACTTTGACCGCCCCAAGGGGTATTAAGTACAGATTCATCAATAAAAGAGCACAAACAATAGCGTGCGGATTCTATCAACTCACCATCGACTGTCTTATATCTCAATCCCTGCTCATATGTTTTAATCAACTCAATACACTGACGCTTAAGTGCATTCACATCGTGATGCTTCGGAGTGTTCCGTATTTTTGCAATCAGCGAGAATAAAGTACTGGCCTCATCGACTAAGACATTATCTCCGATGGCCACAGACTCGGCTTTCTGCCGTATAGCTGCAGCGTTATCATTCGAAGAAAGAACGGTTTTATCCGGATTGACTGGTGCTTTAGGTTCTGCAGAAGCCTGTTCATTTTGCACAGGCGGTTTAGCTCCTCGCCCACCAGGGCGCGGCTTCATGATGGTTTTATCTGTCATCTGCAACAAATCCTTGTTTGCAATTAACTTACAATGAGTGCTCTTGATTATTCGTTAGGCGTAAACCAGACCGGCTGAAATATTTACTATCCCTTAATAGCCCATAACTCCAGCTTTAATCCTGGGTAATTTCCTGAAAGATGAAGTGCGATTCCGCCACTATTGTTTAATCTAGGCCAGTAATCACTGGTTTTATCCAGTTGGAAATAGTGGTAACCCGCATTGAACGGTACCTGTCTTGGTGCTACCGGCAATGAGGTAATTGTGATACCCGGTAATTGGTTGTTAACCAAATCCCGAATTTGCTCAACCGATCCAATTTTGATGCGCGCTGGCAAATGCTTACGAATTTCTTCATGAGGTAAGTCTGCAGACACAGCAATTACAAATTGAGCATCTGTTAACAGTGTTTTGTCATTAAGAGGAGCGACATGAATTCCAAACTTGGTTTGTTCGAGCGGCAACGCCATTGCAGTTTGTTCCAACACCACACTTAAGGTTTGGTTCAATGCCACCATTACATTACCAAAAACACTGGTAAGGTTGTCGTGTTGATATTTCTCAAATTCTGGCGTTCGCTTATCCTTGGCTGTAAAGGTAGCCAGTTCTCCGGAAAAAGAAACAAACTGAAGATACAAGGCCTCAGGGTGAGTACCTGAAGACGCAACAAGATGCTTAAATACAGGTTCATATCGATTAAGGACTTGTAGCATCAGAAAGTCAGCAATCGAGCTTGCTCTGCCCTGCCCTTGTGAAATACGGGCAGCTAGCGCTTCAGCCCGCTGACGAATCATACCTATGGTTTCGCGCATTAATGTCATTAAGCGAGGATTACGTTGGACATTCAAAACCGGAGGGATAAATTTTTTATCAAGCTTGACCAAGCCATCCTCAGTTAACTCTACGATTCGCGCAACAGGAATCGATACGTAACCAGAAAGGTCTTCACTTTCCAATTTCAACAGTGTACGCAGTTTCGCTAATTGGATTGTCTCATAAGCATCACCACCTATAGTGTTATCAACCACACCATGATCAAGATACTTAAAGCGTGTAATTGAGTTGCTGTCTTCGTCGCTGATATTCACACCGGACGGTTTATCTATCGCCAGACACAAGTACACTAACTCATCTTTGCAGCCTTTTGGCACTGCGATAGGTGTCGGCAATTCATCACACTCAGGCAACTGGAATAACGTTCCATCAGCGAAGATCCCATTAATAGAATCCAGGCCCACTTGCCCCAGCTTTAATAGTTGCTCATCCAGCTCATAATCGTGAACCCCCCAACCATAAGCCTTAAGCTGTGCAACCAACTTAGCCTGCGTGTTTGAAAAGTAACGATCTTGTTGTTGAAAATGCTGGGGCCTAAGGAACATACCCTCGTTCCATGACACTCTACTCACACTACTCATTGCGACATCCTTATCATGCATAGCAAGCATTAGATCTTGCTATTAATTAACCCTTTAGCTTCAGTTGCCAAGTCTTTTCCGGTTGCAGACTCAATGGTCTCCACGTCGACCTCTTCTGCAGCCTTTTTAACTTCTTCCGGAATCTCCAGGTCTGATTCCTCTTCACTGCTAGCGACCTGCTGTTCTTCTTTACGATCAAAATCCAAGTCGTGTTCACGGATATAGACAGCCAATTCATCCATGTACACATATAAGTTTTCATAATCAGTAGGATCGACTTCTACCAAGGCTTTCCAACGAGCCTTTTCGATATCGCGATAGGCCACCACGATAGCCACATATCGGGCCGCAGGAGAGAGCGTCATTTTATGTTCTAAACGCTCACCTGGCTGAAACTCCAGCTCTTCTGTTTTAAGCAGATCAACCCCCAATACAGATTCTGGCGAATCATAAAGGACAAAGAAATCCTGGTTAATAAACCGGGTTCTGGATGCTAATTCATAGACCTTTACAACTACAGGTGATGGCCTGCCATCCATATCCGGATTCAAATGATCTGACACTTTAAAGTGAAAATCAGTGGACGGTGGAAACACTGAATAAATGCTTTGACATCCGCTCAGTAAGAACATCAAGAAGGCAGAGATAATCATCAGCCGGTTTGGTAGTTTTAGTCCCCTCATGGTATCGCCTCTCTTACTTAAGATTCATTTATCAATGGATCTAACATTAAATTATTTCAGTTTCATGATTATTTTTTCAGCGCCGCTTCATACGCCGCTGTAAATTCATCATTCATGGCGCGATCCCCCTCTTTGGAAAATTCACCATGAATGTCTTGATACAGCTCACGGTAAATATCCCAATACCTGGCTTGTCTTTTAGAAGGGGACATTTTGTCCATGAACGACGTTGTAAAATCTTTACTTTGGATTAACTCTGGTGCCAACTGCTTTAGTACACCGTTAACCGCACCTTTTGCCCCAGCCATAATCGCCTCTTCATGACGATTAATATCCGCATATGCATCTTTGATTGCCTGACGAGCTGGCAAGAAGCTAGATCCTGGGCGATTATATAGATTGTGAAAAGCCTCTTCGAGCGTGGCAGAGAACTTCAGTGGATTGTTCTCTTTTTGCTGGAAGGTTGTTTGATTTACCCTAAACTCACTTTTAGTTGTAGAGCGATTTCGAAGCACATCCATTAAGCCTAATAGCAACTCTTGAAACGAAGTACCCAATTGCTCCCACCATTGATCGCCTGCATTTGCAGGAACCATATCCGAGGTAATACCAAGTCCTTTTAAAAAGGCGGTAAGCTGATCATTAGAAACAGGAGAAACGGTACTCTCTGACGGCGTAGCTGGAGGAGATACTGGCTCTGGCACAACTGTAGTCGTTGCAGTAGGAGCAATCCCACTAAACTGCGCATCCCATTCCTCAGGAATTTGTGGAGCAGGAGGAATAAAGTGATCATCTAAAGTATCTGACACACTGGTTGCATCAACAGATTGAACCGAGTCCACGGTTACACCTTCCTTGCGCTCTGAACCAGGTGAAGATGTAAAATCTGCCATAGGAATGCCTATACCCATAGCACCACCACCCAGTGAAGACGCAGACTTCGGTGATACGTCCGGTAAAGCCGCTTGATTTCCCAATACAGTGTCTGCATGCGGTTGCGAAACGTCTCCCATCAGAGAAATCGCCGGAGAGTTCGACTCAGAGGATACGTGTTTATTTTCTACCCGAGGCTCATCATGAGACGTTTCGGCAACCAGACGAACTTCAATTTCATACTCGCCTAGCGATAAAAAATCACCATCTTTAAGTTCATGTGCGCGTTGGTCTCCCAGAGGTTCCACACTGCGGTTTACAAACAAACCGTTGGTAGATAGATCTGATATATAAAAGGAATCGCCCCGTTTTTCAATTCGGGCATGTGTACCAGAAACTACACGTTCCGGATCAGGAAGATACCAATCAGAGGATTCTGACCGTCCTATGGTTCCGCCAAATTGGCTAAAGGTTTTGACGGCTTCTTGCCTCTGCGACAAGCGGTGATAGCTAACCACTGTTAACTCTAGCAACATATCCTATGTTCCATTCAATCCATTGACTTAACCCTTACGACGCTCGTGTCCAATGTCAAAGAGGCAAGTATTGAAAAGCACCAAATGGCGTACCAATGTGAGCTTGTTCTAGAACGTTAGATTCCACTAAAACAAGTCCAATAGGAAAAGTGCTTAAGACATGCCTCTATACATCAAGGGCTGTGCATTGCGGGCAGGTTAGTTTGTATGCAGTAAGAGGTCAACCCGAAAGATGCGACCTACTCCACAAAAGGAAAATATTGTTTAAAAGACACGCTTTTGAGGATCGCTCATAATTACCTACAAGTGTTAGACTTCGCAAAATCAATATTGGCGGCTAGCGGCTAAGTTGGCCCCTTGTCCACGGAGATTAGGCCTCCTACGTAATTCAAGGCTTAACGCAGGACATCAATCATAGAAAAATAATACTATACACAAGATTACCAATCGCCATGTGTAAGAGTGCGTTTTGAAAACGCGCGTAAAAAGATAGTAACGCTAAGGAAGGCAAGTTCGCTATGAGCAAAAAAGTCAGCTCCGACAACACCTCAAAAACAGAGCTAAAAAAAGAAACCATCGCACCAAAAGCGAATGCTTCTGCGAGTCAGAATAATCCAGAGCTTGATAAGACCGAATCAAACAAGCCAGTTACTGAAAAAAACGTTGCGGATAAAGCAACGGTCGATAAAACCGTTTCAGATACAACCTTGTCGGATAAAACACAGGCCAACACGCCTAAGTCAAAACCGTCTTCCGGCAGCACAAGAGCTCTTGAAGGAAAATGCATTCAGGAACGTTACCTGCTGGAAACCAAAATTGGCTCCGGCGGGATGAGCGACATTTACAGAGCGAAAGACCTTTCTCTAGAGAAAGCGGGCATTAAAGATGTTTATGTGGCTATCAAAGTACTTCAGCCTGAATTTGTAGAGCAACCTGAAGCCTTGCAGCTCCTTCTTAAAGAAGCAGATAAAACCCGACGCCTGTCTCACCCGAACATTATTCGTCTCTACGATGTTGATACCGACGGGGACATTCATTTCCTGGTAATGGAATATCTGGATGGTGAAACGCTAGATCAGGTAATTAAGCGATCCAAACCAAAAGGCTTAAAACTCGACGGCGCGATCAAAATTTTGAATCAAATGAGTGACGCCCTGACCTATGCACATCAATCAGGTATTGTTCACACCGACCTGAAACCTGCCAACATCATTTTAACGCGCGATGGTCACATTAAATTACTGGATTTCGGCGTTGCACAAGCCATTCAACTGAATCACGACAAATACTCTGCCGAAAACGCAATGCAAACAGCCCCAAGTGGCGGTTATACTCCGGCCTATGCCAGTCCAGAGTTACTTGACGGAACCCTTCCTTCTGTCAGTGATGATGTTTTTGCGTTTGCATGTGTGGCGTATGAACTCCTGACCAGCAAACACCCGTTTGACCGTTTACCAGCTAATAAAGCGAAGCAACAGAAAAAGGTCGCCTCTAAACCCAAACACCTCAATGGATATCAATGGAAGAACCTTCAAAAAGCCCTTAGCTTTAGTGCAAGCGAGCGCACTAAAAGCGTTTCAACGGTAATTTCAGCATTTCAGACCAACCCGTGGCCTAAAGTAGCGATTGCCTCAGCTGTTGCCTGTACTCTTCTCATAACAGGCGGTTTCATTTATCAACAGCAAAACGGAATTTCGAACAGTCAGCGCATCATTTCCGAGTATCAGGATCACTTCCATCAGGTTGAACGATTGCAACACATGCCAACCGAACGCTTTCTGAACGAATACAGCAAGCAAGAAAACATTACCGAAATTGAAAAAATGGGCTTATTAAGATTCCATAAATCCTCAATCATTGAGATTTACGAAGAAAAAGTGGATCACGCACTCAACGATGGTGAGCACGAATACCCGAATTACCCCAAGGCTGAAACTTTACTAGCTGACGTTTTAGCTCTTTATCCGGATTCGCAAGTACTTAGCAAGCAAGCTATTGCCATACAGAGAGGAAAGCAAACTGCAATAGAAGCGCTTGATGATCGTCTACATGCCCAATTAAGAAAAGGCCAGTATCAAAAAGCCGAAGATGATATCTATTACCTGCTGGACGAGCTCAAGTACATTGATAGCGATTACACTCTTTCATTATCAAAAGCAGAGATTGATACCTACAGTCGCAGCTTTAAATCAGCAATTGAAAATCATGATGTGGCGGCTCTAGAGGAACTGATAGACGCAGGTAAAGTATTCTTTGCAAACATCGAGGAAACCGAGAATCTGCTAACTATCGGAGCCCAGCTTAAGGATGCCGTGACTGAACTGGCTCGCTATAACAAAGCCAAAGCAGACGGTGAAAGTCCAGCTTATCCATATCAGGCTGCAACCGTTTTTTATCAGAGCAGCTTTGACTCCCTGAATGAACAAGTTACAAACAGTCGCACAGTGGCCTCTCTCGATAAGGTCTACAATCAAGTCAGCTCGTTGTCAGAGGAGTTACCTTCTGACTTCACGCCTCTTGTAACTGTCCGCAAAAACATGGCAGACAAATACCTTTCTCTTGCTGATGAATTATTGAAAAAACGTCAGGTGAGAACGGCCAATCGGGTTATGAAGCGAGCCAATAAGCTTATTTCAAGCACAAACATATAATTATCAATACCACAAAGCCCTGATAGCACCTCTCCCATCCCGTGCCAGAGTCAGAGATCTTCTGCTCTGGCACGTTTTCCAAACTAAAAATGACAGATTTGCTATAAAATTTGGATCAAGGCCACGTTTACTATATTCTTGGCGGATAAAAATACAGCTTACACACGGATCAAGGAAGAAGACCGTGGAGCCTAACCGTGAAATTACAACAACGATTACAACGCACGAGTCTAATCGCTCTTTTACTTATCAGTTCTTTTAGCTGGGCGCTAAGCAAGCCGCCCAAGGCTTATGTCATTTCTCCAAAACTGACACCTGAACTAACAGAGTTCTATTTAAAGCATGGCTTTAAATATCGACGCTCCATACCCAACGTCAGCTCTCAAGATCGCTTGATCGTCTATGGTTGCAGAATAGAAAAAAGCATCAGCCATTTAGAGGTGCTCTATATCTGCATTGAACCGGATGAACCTTTAATTTCCGAGCACGCCTTTCTTATACCGGTACCTTCTCCCACCGACCAGCTTAATCTTGCTCGATTACTCATAAAGGAACACTTAAACATCGCTGTTATATACAGTAAGAAATCTGAACTCCAGTTCGAGTACCTAGCAACCAACAAACAAGATGGAATTGAAATCTCTGGGTATCGGAGTTATGGCTCTCTTACCTTTGATACTGATATTAAAAACATGATCAAGTCGAGCGATGCGGTATTAGCCCTGGAGGATGATCGTATCTTCAACGCCTCAACCTTAAGGGCCTTGATTCTCAACACCTATCGACAAGGCAAACCGGTATTTGGTCCTAATGAGCAGTTCGTTGAATCAGGAAGTGTCGCCTCTTTATGCCTTTCAGAACTTCACGTTGCTCAAGCAGCTGTTAAGCTGGCTCAGTCCTTTGACAGAGAGTACCTTCCTGGCATCTATTTCCCTTCTGTACCGGACGTCAAAACCAATCGCTTTGCCGCCAAAGCATTTTCAATGAACCTTCCCAGTGAGGGCCAACTCATTCATCACCTTCAGCAAATCTCCTTAAGGGAAGCACTCAATGAAATTTAATCATTTGACCATTTTCCAGAGAACCATGCTGCTGGGGGTTGTTCCCTCTGTGCTAATTGTGACCTTACTCGTGGTATTTTTTATACATACACGGTTTGGTGACACCATCGATCGCTTTGATGAAAAAGGGGCACTATTAGCAGCTCAGCTGGCAACCTCATCCGAGCTATTATTGTTCAGTGGTGATGGCAGCTACCTTGACCCTCATGCAGATCATGCACTGGTTGACCCGGAAGTACTGTGTGTAAAGGTTATCAAAGAACAGTCGTTAATTTATAAGCGCGGAGACTGTAAACAAATAAACCGCCCTAACCTGCATGAGTATGCCCATGTCATCTACAAACCCGTTGCTTTCCGGGACATTGGCATGCAAGGCCAAAAAGAAACAATGGACAACCTCGAACTCGGCAAGGTTATTGTCCTGTTATCCAGCAACCAAATACAAAAAGAACATTATCAGATCATTCTTCATGGTCTTTCTATTGGGTTTCCTGCGATTTTGCTAGCAATGCTCGTCGCCTGGCGTATCGGCCGTTCTCTGTCAGACCCGGTCATTGAATTGTCTGATACCGTTCGGAAACTCACCGAGGGTGACTTAAGCGCCCGAGTTAATGCTTCAACTAAATCGGAACTGGGGCACCTGCAGACCAATCTAAACAGTTTGGCGGAAAGCCTCGAAGTCCATGAAACCCAAAGGGCAAAGGACCTTCAAAAAATTAAGCAAGCCCAGCAACAAGCTGAAGCTGCTTCCTATGCGAAAAGCCAATTCCTTGCTGTGATGTCTCATGAATTACGAACCCCGATGAACGGAGTCATGGGTATGCTCCAACTTCTTCAAACCAGTCAACTGTCAGATGAAGAACGGGATTATGTGCAAACGGCCATTAATTCCACTGAGCATCTTCTAACAGTAGTGAATGATATTCTGGACTTCTCGCGTATCGAAAGCGGTAAAATGAGCATTGAGTCTGTGTATTTCAGGCTCGCAGAGTTGCTGAAAAGCGTCCATCAAAGTCTTGAGCCAATAGCAGAAGAAAAGAAACTACCCTTTATTCTGGAATTGGACCCTCATTTAGATGTAGCCATCAAATCCGATCCTACTCGTCTCAGACAAGTGTTGGTAAACCTTGCGGGCAATGCAATTAAGTTTACAGAAAGCGGCTTTGTGAAGCTGTGCGTCAGCCAGCGCGTTATCACATCCGAACATATAGAATTAGTGATAGACATTGTAGATACCGGTATAGGTATTTCTAAAAACCAACTTGCCAAAATGTTTGAGTCATTCAACCAGGCGGATTCCTCCACCTCAAGAAAATACGGTGGTACAGGCCTTGGCTTATCAATATCAAAAAACCTGCTGGAACTTATGGGCGGAGAGTTAAAAGTTCAAAGTCAGCTTGGGGTTGGATCAACCTTTTCTTGCATACTCCGACTCCCCTACCGACAAACCACTAAATTGCATGATTCATCAAGCCTGACCCGTTCTCACATTCAGGTGCAAGGCGATCAGCGTGGCCTGGCATTACTTGCAGAAGACAACCCGGTGAATCAGAAAGTTGCCATTGCCATGCTTAAGAAAATTGGCGTCAGCGTTGACTTGGCAGAGAATGGCTTTAAAGCTGTTCAGAAATGCCGTCAAAAAGAATACGACATCATATTTATGGACATCCAGATGCCGGTTCTCGATGGTTATCAAGCCGCAGAACAAATAAGAAATGAAAGCGGTCTCAACAACCAAACACCTATCGTGGCTTTATCTGCAAACGCCCTGTCTGAAGCACATCATAAGGCACTTGAGGTGGGAATGAACGGTTATCTTGCCAAGCCATTCAAGAAGAATGAACTGGAAAACGTATTGAAGGAATGGCTGACTTAGGAGGCTCTAAACCGATTCAGGTCGAAATCCGAAACCAGCCGATTCAGTCCGCTCGACAGCCTCATTAAAGCGCTAATGAGGCTAGAGCATGCATTCTAAAAGAATTTAGCCAATCACTAGGAAACAGGTTCTCTCATACTAACAAACTCCTCTGCACTGGTAGGATGTATTCCCACTGTAGAGTCCAGCACTGTTTTGGTTATCCCCATTTTTATCGCCGCTGCAAACCCCTGAATGATCTCACCTGCATGATCACCCACCATGTGCATACCCAACACTTTGTCAGAGTCTTTGTCGACTACGATTTTCATAAGCGTCTTCGCCTCAGACCCTGAAATCGTTTCTTTCAGCGCACGGAACGAAGAACGATAGATGTCTATGTTCTGAAAACTCTGCTTTGCCTCTTGCTCAGTCAAACCTACGGTTGCAACGTTTGGCTGCGAGAACACGGCTGATGCTACGTCTTTATAGTTCATACCGGCTTTAGGCTGCCCTTTAAACTCATTCGCAACAAAGCGCATCGCTTCGTGAAGGGCTACAGGAGTTAGTTGAATGCGATTAATGACATCTCCAAGCGCGAAAACACCAGGTTCAGCCGTTTCAAAAAATTCATTCACTTTTATAGCGCCATTGGAATCAAGCTCAACCTTTGTATTCTCTAGCCCAAGATTCGCTGTTAGCGGCTTTCTTCCTGTCGCAAATACCACTAAATCTGTAACTACAGATTCTCCCTGATCAAACGTTACACGGAATTGTGTACCTTCTTTTTCAATGGAAATTGGCGAACGATTTAAATCCAGTGCCAAACCGGTTTTTGCTATTTCTTCAGTCAGATGGGTGCGAACATCTTCATCAAACCCCTTCAACAACTTCTCGCCGCGATAAGATAAAAGAGTATGAACACCCAGTCCATTGAGAATTCCTGCAAACTCTACCGCAATGTAACCTCCCCCCACGACCACAACAGAATTAGGCAATTCGTCGAGGAAGAAAAACTCATTGGAAGTAATCGCGTGTTCCGAACCTGCTATATCCGGCTTAAATGGCCACCCACCCGTTGCAATCAAAATCCTCTTTGCAGAGATGACCTCACCATTAATGGAAACAGTCTGTTCGCCTGTAAGACGTGCTTCACCTTCAAACACATCAACATTAGAGTTGTCGAGCAATCGCTGATAAATACCATTCAAACGGGAAATTTCGGCGTTTTTATTTTCCAAGAGCGTTTGCCAGTTGAAACCTTCAGCTCTAATATCCCAGCCAAATCGTTTGGAGGCACCCGCCAAGTGCGAAAATTCAGATGCATAAACAAACAATTTCTTAGGCACACAGCCCACGTTGACACAAGTACCACCAAAGTATCTTGACTCCGCAATGGCGACATTAGCCCCTTGCGCAGCAGCCATACGGGCAGCTCGGACGCCGCCAGAACCCGCTCCGATTACAAACAAATCATAATGTTTCATGAAATTACCTACCTAGACGAGAGGACACAACACGCAATACAAATTACTTGAACGATTTATACAGCACTGTAGTAGATGTCTCTCCAAGATTGATTTGGTTCATTACCTGAAAACCAAACCCTTCACAAAATTTAACGTATTCAGGATTAGCCACTTCAACTCCGATACCTGGCTTATCGTAGTACTTTTCACAATATTCCAAGGTGGCTTCCATTAGATAATGACCACAACCATGGTCACGAAATTTAGGATGGACCCCCATAAGAGGAAGAACTATACAAGGGTGCTCCGGCATTGATGTCACCAGAGTTTGCTGATATTTGATGTACCGATCCGTAGCGTCGAAGCCCGCTGTCAACACCATCTTGGCGTACCAGATAGGGTTATGAGTGACATTCAGTTCTTCATCGGACGTACCAATAAACACACATCCAATTAATTGGTGCTTATGGTAAAGACACATCACTGTATGATCATCATCAAAGTAACTGTGAACCGCTTCCCTTATGGTTGCTCGCACACGCTGGGAATAGGCTGGCTTATTAGCATTGAAGAGGTATCTAAAGGTAGGTTCGTCTTCATAGACATGTAATAACAACGACTTCAGGTCGCCTGTGGCATCCTTGTCTGCCTTAACAAATCGCAGGTCATTTTCGTCGAACTTTTCACCCACTGTAAACTCTCCCTAAAAGCACCTATTTCTAATATAAGCTAGCACGTAACCTGTTGAAGCCCAAATGAAAAACACTGATTTCAGACAGTTAATTACCAAAAACCAACTTTGCATTGACTTTGCCAGCCGAGCGACGATCTAT
>JBFHTA010000071.1:0-14965 GCA_041590855.1 Pseudomonadales bacterium | reverse complement strand
TGAGCAATGGCCTCGATCGCTTCTGCTGCGCCCCTTCGGAGTGAGTGAGCACTTACTACATCGCCTCGGCGTATTTTGCTGAGAACACTGCCGATGGTACTGTTTTGTGGAGAAATGGCCACATCAATCGCACCGCCCTGTACCAAGTCCACGTAGGCTGGGTTGTTGATCAGCGCCATCACTTTACGGGCGCCCAGACGTTTGGCCAGTAAACAGGACATGATATTGGCTTCGTCTTCATTGGTTAGCGCGCAGAACACATCGGTTTCTTCGATGTTCTCTTCGAGCAGCAATTCCTGATTGGAGGCATCCCCGTGCAATACGATGGTTTTGTGCAAGGTGTTGGACAGATATTCACAGCGGTCGTAATTGCGTTCAATCAGTCGCACGCGGTACATGTTTTCAATGTCTTTGGCCAAGCGCTCGCCGATGTTTCCGCCTCCGGCAATGGTCACTCGCTTGTAAGACCCTTCCAACTCCCGCATTTCACTCATTACATCGCGGATGTGTGATCGCGCTGCGATAAAGAAGACTTCGTCGTCTTCCTGAATGATGGTATCGCCGTGAGGAATGATTGGGCTGTCCTTGCGGAAGATGGCTGCCACACGGGTATCAATGTTCGGCATGTGGTCACGAATGTCTTTCAGTTCGTGCCCTACCAATGGCCCACCCTTACGGGTTTTGACCGCCACCAACTGGACTTTCTTATCGGCAAAGTCGAGCACCTGAAGGGCATCCGGGTATTGCAGTAAACGTTTGATGTGATTGGTGACGGCTTTTTCCGGGCTGATCACGTGATCCACCGGGAAGGCTTCTTTCTTGAATAAAGCGTCTTTCAGGTTGGTGTAGTTGGAGGATCTGACCCGGGCAATTTTATTGGGGGTTCTGAACAATGAATAGGCAACCTGACAGGCCACCATATTGATTTCGTCGGAATTGGTTACTGCGATCAGCATGTCTGCATCGTCGGCCCCGGCCTGTTTTAGCACGTTGGGGTGACAGCCCATACCTTGTGTCGTACTGATGTCCAGTTTGGATTGGAGATCTTTCAGTCGACCCGCGTCAAGATCGACCACGGTTATATCCTTATCTTCACTGGCCAAGGTCGCTGCGAGGGTTCCGCCGACCTGACCGGCTCCCAAAATGATGATCTTCATAGGGATGAATGCCTGGGCTGTTTAGATGGTATGAACATGCTTGGTCGTATTAACTGTATGGTCCAAGCGTTGTAAGGGCAAACATTTTACTCAGATTGACCCTAAAATAAACAAGGAGATGCGATACAGACCACGATTTTTCAGCGTTGGGCCGATTTGTCAGGCGCAATTTGCTGCGCCTGTTTAATATTACACGGAATCGGTTGGCGTTTTTAATTCGCCGCCTTGATTAGCTTCGCATAGTAAAAGCCATCGTGTCCTGATGTTGATGGGGTGTGCTGCTCCGGTAAAAACTGCCAGCCGTGCTGTTGGGAGAAGCCCAACGGCAATGAAAGAGAACTGGTGGCTGCGTCTGGCGTGTGCTTCAGGAAGCGATCGATCACCTCCTCATTTTCAGTAGGCAGTATTGAGCAGGTGGCGTAAACCAGAATGCCGCCAGGCTTGAGCAGAGGCCATAAGGCGGTGAGCAGGTGGAATTGGGTATCGGCCAGTGCATTGATGTCTTCCGGACGACGCAGGTATTTGATGTCCGGGTGACGGCGAACGACACCGGTGGCGGAACAGGGGGCGTCCAACAGAATGCGGTCTAAAGCTTGACCATCCCACCATTGATCGGTGTTGCTGACATCGGCCGCCAGAAGTTCAGCAGACAGACCTAACCGGGCAAGGTTTTGCTCGACCCGCTTGAGACGATCGGCTTCCAAGTCTACGGCCAACATGGACGCCAAGGCCGGTTCGGATTCCAGCATGGCGCAGGTTTTTCCGCCGGGGGCACAACAGGCGTCCAATACGCGTTGTCCGGGAGCCAGTTCCATCAGTTGACTGGCGAATTGGGCGGCGCTGTCCTGAACGGAAAACGCGCCGTCAGCAAAACCGGGCAGTTGTGTGATGTCGACGGCTTGATTCAGGGTAATGAAACCAGTAGCGTCGGGTCGTTGGAATTCGATGCCAGCTTCGGTCAAGCGAGCGGCGTATTCTTCAATCGTGCCCTGTTGCGGATTGATTCGTAATGTCACTGCCGGTTGGCTGTTGCTGGCCTGATACACCTGATCTTTTTGCTCTGGCCAGAATTTTTTAACGCGTTTGGCTAACCAACCTGGGAAGGCGCTGTGAAAACAAATGTCGTTGTCGAGCTTTTCAAAAATGGCCTGCTGATCCCGCTGATAGTTTCTCAGAACGCCATTCACCAAGGCTTTTGCCCAAGACTTTTTCAAGCTCAGTGTCGCATCGACCGTGGCATTAATGGCGGCATGATCGGCGGTGCGCATGAAATCCAACTGGTATAGTCCCAGCAGGATCAATGCGTACACGTCCTTGTCTTTATCTTTCAGCGGCTTTTGCAGTAACTGTTGAGCAATGCGTTCCAGCCGTGGCCCTTGACGAAACGTGCCCAGCACCAATTGGTGCGCGCGGCCTCGCTCCTGGTTGTCCAGGTTCGACAGCATAGGTTCCAGCGTTTGAGAAAGACTGCCTTGCCCTTTCAGGATGGGGGCGATCAGTTGTGCGCACTTGGCGAGTAATGCATGTTTCATGGTTGGCTGGCTCAGGACGGTTTATTTTCTGGATTATTTAGGAAAACGCTTTGTTCGTCGCGAACAGGGTTTGGTTACCGTTCAGAATCTGTTCTGCCGTCATGGCTTTTTTCCCGGGCAGTTGCAACTTCTCAAGACACACCACGCCGTCACCGGTACTCACATAAATACCCTGTTTATCGCTATTAATCACAGTACCCGGGGCTGAAGATGACTTTACATCAGCGACGCTGGCTTGATGAATACGGATATTATGATCGTCCATAAAGGTGTACGCCGACGGCCAAGGGAATAATCCGCGAACTTTGCGGGCAATGTTGTCCGCAGAATCAGACCAGTCAATCTTGCCTTCTTCTTTGGTCAGCTTATGGGCGTAGTTGGCTAAGCTGTCGTCCTGAACTTCTGGCGTTAACTCTCCTGCTTTTAATTGCTCGATGGCCGTCAGCAGCAGTTCACCTCCCTGTTGTGCCAGTTTGTCATGAAGGCTGGCACTGGTGTCGGTGTCGAGAATGTCCGTGTAAGCTTTGGCTAACATGTCCCCTGTGTCCAGGCCAACGTCCATTTGCATGATGGTGATGCCCGTTTGCTGATCACCGGCCAGCAGCGCACGGTGAATTGGTGCCGCACCGCGCCAACGAGGCAAGATCGAAGCATGCACATTAATGCAGCCGTATTTTGGGGTATCCAGCACAGCTTTTGGGAGAATCAAACCATAAGCGGCGACAACCATTAAGTCGGCATCCAGAGCTGCTAACTCGGCAATGTCGGCATCGTCTTTGAAGTTGAGAGGCTGATAGACCGGGATGTCCGCAGCCAGAGCCACCTCTTTCACCGGGCTGGGTTTCAGTTTATGCCCTCGACCAGCCGGTCGGTCGGGTTGGGTATAAACGGCGATGACCTGATCTGGACCTTCCAGCAAGGCTTTTAGTGATTCAGCGGCAAATTCCGGAGTACCGGCAAACACAATTTTCAACGGTGTAGACATACGTTTTATGGGCTCACTCAGGTAAATGGGGCAATTAGACACAGCAAAGCCAAAGCAGCGAGGGACTTATTCATAGACGCCCAAGGCTTTGGCTTTTAAGGGGTGTTGGCGAGAACAAGCATTGGGTGCGTTTAGACACTAGGCGCGTTTGGCCTGACGCTTGTGCTCTTTTTCCAACTTGCTCTTAATGCGATTACGTTTCAGTGGTGAAAGATAGTCCACAAACAGTTTGCCATTCAGGTGATCCAGCTCGTGTTGGATACACACGGCCAGTAATCCGGTGGCTTCCATTTCGAAAGGTTCACCGTCGCGGCCAATGGCGTTGATGCGAACGTGTGCGGTACGGGTTACTTCTTCATAGAAACCAGGTACAGAGAGGCAGCCTTCCTGCATGGTTTCCGGATCACCCGCCAGCACTTCAACCTTCGGGTTAATAAACACCAGAGGCTCGCTTTTGTCTTCGGACACATCAATCACAACGATTTCTTTGTGGATGTCCACTTGGGTTGCGGCCAGGCCAATACCAGGTGCGTCGTACATGGTTTCAAACATGTCGTCGATGATCTGGCGTATTTCATCATTCACTTCTTCAACGGGAGAAGCGATCGTCCGGAGACGTTTGTCTGGGAATTCTAAAATTGTGAGCTTTGACATAACTATTTTAAATTAGGTAGTAAATCTGTAGATTTGGCTGCTAATATTAAGCAATGCCGTTAATCTTTCGCGCGAAAAAGTTAGCTTTAGCTGCTATTTTAGCAAGATCTCTAACAAAAAGCGCTGGTGGCGAAGTATTCATTTGTTTGAATCTCATCCACACGACAACAATAAGGACAATTGAAATGCGAAACAGGCTTCTCACTATTGCCATTGGGTGTTTTTTTAGCCTCTTTGCAATCGCAGCGGATTTGGCCGCGCAAAACCCTTTGAAAGAAGGTCATCCAGATAAATACATTGTGATCAAAGGGGATACGCTTTGGGGAATCTCTGAGAAGTTTCTGGACAGCCCATGGCTCTGGCCTGAAATCTGGCACGTGAACCCACAAATTGAAAACCCGCATCTGATTTTCCCGGGCGACACCATTGGCTTGGTGTACATTGACGGGAGAACCAAGTTGACTGTTTTGCGTCGTGGTGCGCAAGGGCGGACGGTTAAATTAACCCCTACTGCCCGAATTACTCCGATTGATACCGCGATTCCGTCCATTCCTATGGATGCCATTGACAGTTTCATTGTGAATAACCGAATTGTCGAAGAAGAGCAGTTATTGAGAGCGCCTTACATCATTTCCGGTGAAGAAGGTCAGCTGATCGGTGGTAAAGACGACCGTGTGTATGCGCGCGGTATGTTCGACGGTAAACCGTTGAAGCGTTACGGAATCTATCGTGGTGGTCAGCAATACGTAGATCCGGTGACGAAAGAACTGTTGGGCTATGAGGCCTTGGATGTAGGTGAAGCCAAAGTAACGGCACAGAACAACGATGTCCTTACTTTGTTGTTGACCGACACCAATCAGGACATCCGAATCGGCGACCGTCTGTTGGAAGCCGAAGAAACCAAGTTGGAAACCGTGTTCCACCCGAGTTCTCCGGAGCAGGAAATTCGCGGACACATCATTGCGGTACCGGGTGGTGTAAGCCAGATCGGCCAATTCGATGTGGTTGTGATCAACAAAGGTGAGCGTGAGAAGATCAAACCAGGCAATGTCTTGGCTATCTATCGTAAAGGGGCTTTGGTCAAAGACCCATTTGCTAAGGAAACCGTAGAACTACCGGCTGAGCGCGCGGGTCTGTTAATGATCTTCCGTGTGTTCGATAAGGTAAGTTATGGTTTGGTGCTTCGTTCCAAGCGCGTACTTTCATTATTGGATGAAGTTCGTAATCCATAATAAGTTTGACTGAATGAGGGTCATTCCTTGGAATGACTTTCCAAAAAACCGAAGGCAAACCGCCTTCGGTTTTTTTATGTCTGGCTATCATCTCGCCTAGCCTGAGGGGTTAACATCCTCAGAATAAATCCACTTTGCGCTGCTTACAGGGGAAACTTTCTTCGGCACCGCAGAGTGTTGGCTAACAGGCGAATCCATGCTCACTGCAACCACTTTGAACTCCCCTTCTGACATTACTCTGGGTTGGCTGAAACTCAGTCTAATTCCCGGAATTTCCAGCCGAACCTTGTGCAAGCTGCATTCACGTTGGTCTGACCCTACAGAGATATTGGAAATGATCGGGCAAGGCGGCTGGCAGCATTGGCCATTACAGAGGTCCGCAAAAGATTGGCTGGGCCGGAATGATCGGACGCTTGATGCGGTATTGGCCCCCCAATTGGATAAGACCAAGCGCTGGTTGGAGTCAGGTGGTTTCATTGTGGATTGGCAAGATGCCGCCTACCCTGCGTTGTTACGGGAAATTTATGACCCGCCTGCTGTGCTGTATGGCTTGGGTCAGCCCCATCTGTTATCAGCGCACCCATGTTTGGCTGTAGTAGGTAGTCGTAAAGCCAGTCGGTACGGCTTGGAGGTTGCACGAACCTTTGCACATCAATTAACACATCAAGGCTGGCAAGTGGTGTCCGGCTTAGCGTTAGGGGTGGATGCTGCCGCACATAAAGGGTCTCTGAATGGGCTGAAGGAAGGTGCGATAGCCTCTACCACAGCGGTAGTAGCTACCGGCCTGGATCAGACCTATCCGGCATCACATCGTGCTCTGAAAGAAGAGATTATGGCGCATGGCTGCGTGCTCAGTGAATACCCGCTAGGCACGTTACCGAAAGCCAATTTCTTTCCCAGGCGAAACCGTATCATCAGTGGTTTAAGCCGGGGTGTGTTGGTGGTTGAGGCCAGTCAGCAGAGTGGTTCTCTGGTGTCTGCTCGTTGTGCTTTGGAGCAGAATCGTGATGTCTTTGCTATTCCGGGCATCATTACTAACCCTCAGGCCGAGGGGTGCCATACCCTGATTCAGCAAGGGGCCAAACTGGTGACTCGGGTAGAAGACATTCTGGAAGAGTATGCTGATTTAAGGGCGGGTACAGTGACTGGGCAACCAAAGCCCGGTCACCAACATTCGATGTTTTCTGATGACACGCTCATATCTTCAATAATGAAACCTCCGTCAGTTTTACCGAATCCGATATCGTCTGCTCAACCATCACAGATTCAGCCAGCTTCTTCTCAGCCTGAAAACCCGATACTGGCAGCTATGGGGCTCCACACAACCACAGCCGATGAACTCATGGTGCGCACCGGAATGGCGTGGCCTGAATTGAGTCAATCGTTGTTACGTCTGGAATTGGCCGGATTGATTGAATCGACCACGGGTGGATATTGTTTGAAATCCGGTTAATTTTTGAATGTGGACTTGCAGCTTGAATGCAGGCGACGGACAATGCTAAATCAAACAACAGCACAAGCATTAACCGGTTGCCAGTAAGTAACCGTGATATTGGACTCAAAGAGAAACGCGTTATGTATGTATCTCCCGTACATTTGGGATTGGCTGCAAGAGCCATTGGAAATGGTGGTGTTATCGCATATCCAACCGAAGCGGTTTGGGGGCTGGGCTGCGATCCTTGGAACGACCATGCCGTGTTTAACTTGTTGCAGATGAAACAGCGGCCGTGGCAGAAAGGCTTGATTCTGGTGGCGTCAAACATGATGCAAGTGGCTCCGCTGCTGGATAACCTCACCAAAACGCAATTATCAAAACTTGAAATGAGTTGGCCTGGCCCGGTTACTTGGGTATTGCCTGATCCGGAAGGCTGGGTGCCTGAATGGAGCCGTGGCACTCATAAATCTGTCGCGGTTCGGGTATCTGCTCATCCGCTGATTCAACAGTTATGTGACCGGGTGGGACGCCCTATTATTTCTACCTCGGCCAATTTGGCAGGACGGGAGCCTGCCCGAGTGAAACAACAACTGGATACCCGTTTATACAATTACCTGGATTATGTGATGCCAGGTGAAACTCAAGGGTTTTCTCAGCCTTCAGTGATTCGGGATGTCTTAACCGATCAGGTATATCGCGCTTAGCATCGGCGGCCCGGTTCAATCCGGGCCTTCGACAGTTCTAATTCATCGACTCTTTTCGTACACTAGGTTCCCTAGTTTGATTGAATTCATTGATCTTCTTGAAACAGATCGCCCCTATTAATGACCACCTTTGGGAGTACAGCATGACCGACATGGTAGCACGCGTTAAAGCGTTCTTATTGGATTTACAGGACAGCATCTGCGCGGGGCTGGAAGCCGAAGACGGCCAGGCAAAGTTTCAGGAAGAAAGCTGGACGCGTGAACAAGGTGGCGGTGGACGTACCCGTGTGATTGCTGACGGCGCCGTGATCGAAAAAGGCGGTGTGAACTTTTCCCATGTCTTTGGAACCCAGTTACCGGCATCCGCAACGGCCAATCGCCCTGAACTGGCGGGTCGTAGTTTCCAGGCGTTGGGTGTTTCCTTGGTGATTCATCCAAAAAATCCATACGTGCCGACGTCGCACGCCAATGTCCGTTTCTTTATTGCCGAAAAAGAAGGTGAAGCCCCTGTCTGGTGGTTCGGCGGTGGTTATGATTTAACGCCCTACTACGGAAATCAGGAAGACTGCCGTTTCTGGCATCAAACGGCGAAAGAGGCTTGCGCTCCGTTTGGTGATGAGGTGTACCCGAAATACAAGAAATGGTGCGATGACTATTTCTATTTAAAACACCGTGATGAACCACGTGGGGTCGGTGGTTTATTCTTTGATGATCTCAACGAGTGGGGCTTTGATAAGAGCTTCGAATTCATGCAAGCGGTGGGTAACAGCTTCCTGAAAGCATACCGCCCGATTGTGGCGCGCCGGAAAGACACGCCGTTTGAAGAGCGCCATCGTAAATTCCAATGCTACCGTCGTGGTCGTTACGTCGAGTTTAACTTGGTTTACGATCGGGGCACCATCTTTGGCTTGCAAACAGGAGGGCGTACCGAGTCCATCCTGATGTCGTTACCTCCGATTGTGCACTGGGATTACAACTGGCAGCCGGAAGCCGGTAGTGAAGAAGCCGAGTTATATGACGTGTATTTAAAAGAGCAAGACTGGGTCTGATTACTGTTGTTTGGTTTTAGGGTGTTGTAATGAAAGATAAAGCGTTATACGCGGTGATCGGTTCACCGATCAAACACAGTAAGTCGCCGTGGATTCATCAGCAGTTTGCTGAAATCACCGGGCAGCCGGTGGAATATACCGCCGTGTTAGGTGATGAACAGGATTTTGCCGGTTCGGTGGATGCGTTCCGGGCGCAAGGCGGCATGGGGCTGAATGTCACTGTGCCGTTCAAACAAGAGGCATTTGATTATGCATCCGAATTTTCTGAGCGGGCGCAACGAGCGGGAGCCGTGAATACCCTGGTCTTCCGTGATGATGGCAGTGTCTATGCCGAAAATACCGATGGCATCGGGATTGTTCGTGATATTACGCTAAATCATCAGGTGCCCTTGGCTAAGCAACGAGTGCTGATTCTGGGCGCAGGTGGGGCTGTTCGGGGAATTCTGGAACCCTTATTGAACGAAGGTCCGTCGGAAGTCGTGATTGTCAATCGAACGGTCAGTAAGGCAGAGCAGTTGGCTGAGGATTTCTCGGACTTGGGCAAAGTGACCGCCTCCGGTTTTTCGGACGTTACCGGGGCTTTCGATGTCATCATCAATGGTACGTCCGCCAGCTTGGCCGGTGAGCTTCCACCTGTGCCAGACAGTATTGTTCAGCCAACCACCGTTTGTTATGACATGATGTATGGTGCTGAAGCAACGGTTTTTAATCGCTGGGCGGAACAGTTAGGGGCCGCCAAAACCATTGACGGGTTAGGTATGCTGGTGGAGCAAGCCGCTGAGTCGTTTTACATCTGGCGGGGGGTTCGTCCGGACACCTCCAGCGTGTTGTCGGCGTTAAGAGCGTCTTTAACGCGCTGATCTCTGTTGGGCTCTTTATTTTCTCTCAAGGACGCAGGCCTGTACGTCGTTAGTTGCTGATCAAATACGTGACACCTACACTTTAAGTAATTAGGTACGACGTCTTTAGTAGTGTGCGGGAGCTAACAGTCAGTGAACCATTTTAAGCGACTTGGCGAGGGTTGGGTTGCCGTACACGCCTTGGTTTCTTCCCTGTATTTACTGCCTCGTTGGTTGTCTGGTCAGGGGAGACAACGGCTACCAGTGATGGCCAGATCATTCTTTTCTTATGCTTCGTTGTTGGTGTGTGGGCTCTTGTTCGGCTTAGCCCCATGTGCCTGGTCCGCGCCTTTCTTAATTGTGGGGACGCCTGAAACACCGTTTAAAATGAAGACTACGCAAGGCATTCAGGGCATTGATGTGGAAATCATCGCAGAGGTGATGAACCAGCTGGATGTTCCTTATGAAATTCAGTTGATCAGTTCAGGAGCGCGGATTATCCGGGAAGCGGAGCAAGGGCGGATTGATATGGTGCTGAGTTTTTCTTATAAAGCACCGCGCACGGCGTATCTGGATTACCCCTTGCAAAGCTATAAGGCGGTGTCGTGGAGCTTCTTTTACCATGTGGAAAATACCGGACGCTTTAAGTATCAGCAATTGACTGACCTGAAAGGAGCCGTGATCGGAGCGGTAAATCAGTGGGCGTATACGCCGGAGTTTTGGAACTCGGGGTTAACCATAAACGTGGTGTCCAAAAATTCTTCGTTGGTGGACATGCTATTGCATAAGCACATAGATTTGGCTCCTATGAATACCCAGGCCACCCAGTATTTGTTGGCGCAGCGAGGGCTACAGCATAGCATTCAATTTTTACCTAAGCCTTTGGTCAGTCGCCCTTATTTCAATACGGTAGTGAGAGCCTCGACCCATTCGATGAAAGCTAAAGTTCTGTCTGAATACGATCGGGTGATCGAAAACCTGAAAGCTCAAGGCTTTATTGATCGGGCCTATCAACACTATTTGGAGAGTAATCAATCACTTGAAAGCAAGCCATAATGTTCGTTTACGACACAATTAATACCTAAAATTGTGGATAAGTTATCGAAATACAAAGTTTCACTCATCTTTTAGAATGCTGTAACAAAACTGTCATAAAACCTTCTTATTCTTCGCGCTGACTAATGTTCAGACTTTAGAATGACTTTTGGTCAGATGAACTTCCTGCCTTATTTTCAGTCGCGAAGATGACCGCATTTTTGCCTGGCGCTAAGGCATCAATGGCCACATTAAGCCCTTGTCTGAATGTTGATTTCTGAGAATCTTAACCGCTAGAGGTATTCGATGAGACCCGCTCAATCGCTTTCAATTTCGCATTTCATTCAAAGGACTTCTACGGTGTGTGTTTGGCTGCTGTGCCAACTGGCTCTGTTGCTAACCAGCGTGACTGTTCAGGCGCAGCAGACCCAGCTTGCGTCGGCTTCTCAAGTTAATCTTCATCAACTTCCAAGCAGTACCGAGACCTGGATTCATATGGAAGGGTCCAATACGGTCGGCGAGCGTTTAACACCAGCCATAGCGGTAGAGTTTATGCGCTCCAAAGGCATTCAGGACATTTCCATTACGACGGGTCGTGATAGCTACGATAAATACATCAAAGGCTATGATCCGCAGTCCGATAAGCTGGTTCAGATTCGTATTGAATCCTATGGTTCAAGTACCGGGTTTAAAGGGTTGTTAAACGGCTCCGCAGATATAGGTGCTTCTTCACGTTCGATTAAATTTAAAGAAGTTGAGAAATTAAAATCCTTGGGCGATATGACGTCTAAAGACGCAGAGCATGTCATTGGTATTGATGGCTTGGCGATCATTGTTCATCCGTCGAATCCTGTGAAATCCTTAACGGTCGAGCAAGTTGCCCAGTTGTTTAGCGGTCAGATTACTAATTGGGCTGACGTGGGTGGGCAGGATTTACCTGTAAGTATCCATGCGCGTGACCATGAATCCGGTACTTGGGATACCTTCAAAGGCTTGGTGCTGGCCAAAAAATACAAGCTCAGTCCGGATGCTCAGCGTTATGTATCGAACGATGCGCTGTCACAAAAGGTGTCTGAAGATGTTAAGGCCATTGGCTTTACAGGCTTAAGCTCGGTTGGCAGCAGTAAATTGATCGCTGTGGCCGACGGAGAATCTTCCCCTGCGATGTACCCTACTCGCTTAACGGTAGGCACGGAAGATTACCCGTTGGCGCGTCGCCTATTCTTGTATACCCCTGAAAAAGACAAGAAACCGATGGTCGAAGAGTTCCTGTCGTTTGCCTTGGGCCAGCAAGGACAATCCTTAGTGGATGAGATTGGCTATATATCACTGAACATCCAGAAGCACGCTTTGAGCGTTGGTGATGACCTGCCTGACTACTACCGCAAAGCAGTGGACGGTGCAGATCGCTTGTCGATGAATTTTCGATTCAAGCAAGGGAAAGCCGAACTGGACAATAAAGCCTATGCCGACATCCAGCGTCTGGTGGCTTATATGAATGCCAGTGAAAACAAAGAGCGTAATGTGGTGTTGGTGGGAGCCTCTGACCCTCGTCTGAAAAATGAATACGCGGTGTTGTTATCCAAGCTGAGAGCTAAGGTGGTGCGTCGCGAGTTGATCAAGGAAGGCATTCCCCGCAGTCGCATTACCATGGTGGCGAACGGTGCCTTGATGCAGGTAGCTGGCAATGAGTCGATTACCCAGCGTATTAAAAACCGCCGGGTTGAAGTGTGGTTGCAATGATACACAGGCTCTCTTTAGCGCGCTGTTGATGAGAGCCGCAATGAAAAAAGCACATGTTTTGAGCATGTGCTTTTTTTTGGCTAACTTTCTTCGAGATACTCGTTCTTGAGTTTGACGTAGTTACCCGCTGTGTACGTCAGGTATTGGTATTCGCTGTCTTTCAAAGGACGCACGGCTTTGGCCGGTCGGCCCATATACAGGTATCCCGAGGTCAGGGTTTTACCGCCGGGCACCAGACTACCCGCGCCAATGATGACATCGTCTTCGACAACGACGCCGTCCATGATCACGGAATCCATTCCAACTAGAATCCGGTTACCCAGGGCACAGCCGTGCAGCAATACCCGGTGGCCCAGAGTAACGTCGTCACCTATGGTGAGTGGGTGACCGTCGGGGTTGAAATCACTGGCGTGGGTAATGTGCAGTACAGAGGCATCCTGAATGCTGGTACGCTGACCTATGGTGATTGAATGCATGTCTCCCCGAATAACTGCCGTCGGCCAAACAGAGCAATCATCGCCCATAGTGACATTGCCGATTACCTGGGCGCTCGGGTCTACCCAGCAGTTAGCTCCGAAACGGGGCGTCCATTGTTTGAATGAACGAATATTGTTAACGGTCGTGACCAAGAAGTCGGTTGTCATTGGCGGTTATCCTTGGGGATTAAATACACGAGAAACAGATACACCATCATACTGGCGATGAAAGCAACCAGTAAATAGACATTGAATTGTCGTTTCGGAGCCAGATAATCGTTTTTATCCACCACCTGGGCTAATGAATAATTGGTGTTTTCAATGGGGCCAAAGAACACTTTTTTGGGGCTTCCATCGATCTTTATTTGCAGCTGTCCGGACTTACCTGAAACCATGTTACGGCCCAGACTTTTGACCTCATCAGACGGGTCAGCAAGAATGTTAAACAACTGCACCGAGGCTTCATTGATGTCGTTCTTCAGTGGATTGCCTTGTTGATCCTCCAGCGTTCGAATGACCTTCTCAGGGTCCCAGTGATACCAATAATTCCCGTCTTTCGACACCAGCATAAATTGAGCCGTAAATTCAGTGTCTTTGGCTATGATGTGGTCTATTAACTCGGTAATGCGTTGCCAGGAAATACTGCCCCCAAGCAGCCCGACGACCCGGTCATCCCGATGAATACTGGACGCAATAATGATTTGCTTGATGCCAGTGGTGTAAGAAACCATAGGGTTAGACACATAGTCCACCCGGCGATGGTCTTCATTATGTGCAATGACGGTTCGCCAATAGTCGCGTCGGCTCAGGCTTTTCAGGCGAGCATTTGGATCACTGTCATCAAAACTGATTAAATCGCCCTGAAAAGGATTTCCTGCGGAGGTAGTAAAGGCATGGCTGGATTCGAGCCCCAAAACGAATTTCTCAAAGTCCTGATTGCTTTGGTTTAGTCGGGTCATTAACAGTGGTCGGATGCGCTGCCACTCCAGAGTTTGGGTCACGGGCAAGTCGGCTAACAGCCGAACTTCGGCTCTTCGAGCCTGGATGAAGCTGGCAATTTCAGTGGTCACCGTATCTAACCGGTTTTGAAAGGCCTGTGCCTGCTGTTCTTCAAGCATAGGCAAAATCAGGGTGCGAACCATCAGTAGGCCCATAGCGATGGCGATGACATGCGCCAAAATGAATCGGGTGGGTTTAGTTCGTCGTTGTTTGGCCATACCGGATGAATTTCGTTCCTGAAGTTACTTAGAGTTTAGCAAGATTTAGGGTCAGAAGCGTTCGTCATAAGAAGGATCATTTTTGATGGCGGAGCTTATCAAACGTCTGGTTAATGGCACGTTGTGTTGATTCGATTTCGTCGGGGCCGGACAGCGGAATTGGGGAATAGTCCTCATCCTCCAGTTTCCTGCTTAAGGTCTGGTGTAAGTCCTGTAAAGGGGTTGCTATCCTTTGAATAAAATACCAGGCAATGACAATAACCAATAACACCACCACCAACGTTAGTACCATAAAGGAGATGCGAAGGGTCTCAGAGGCAGAATTCACAGCGGTTTTATCGACATAGGCAGCCAGTGAATAGCCAGCATTCTGGATCGGGGCATAAAACACATAGCCTTCCATATCGAGGGTCGGATCTTCCACAAAGGCCGACCCCGAGCCTCCTGCCACCATTGCATTGCCAATGTTACTGAGCTGAACGTTGGGTTCTTTCAAAATATTACGGATGTTGGATTTGTGCTCACCACTTTCATCGGTAGCGATTTTACCGTTTTCCAATTGCAGATGAATCACCCGTTCCGGGTCCCAGTGATACCAATAGGTGCCGTTGCGGGAAACCAGCATGAATCGGGTGTGCTGTGGGAATTCATTGAGGATGTTGGCTTTGGTTTTCTCCACCAGAAGATGAATGGTTTCCCAGGGAAGTGAGCCACCCAGTAATCCGATCACCTCTTGTTGCTGATTCAGAATGGAGGAAGCGACAACCACTTGTTTGACGCCAGTGGTGTAGGAAATCATCGGGTTGGAGACATAGGTGGTGTTTTCATGCTGTTTGTTCTTACCGACGGTTTGTTTCCAGTAATCCCGTTTACGGATGTGTTTTAGTCGCGCATTGGGTGAGGTATC
>JBFHTA010000070.1:0-15049 GCA_041590855.1 Pseudomonadales bacterium | reverse complement strand
TACCTTGCCCACGCCCAAACGGCAATTTTTCGAGTCCGGCTCTTGGGGGCAGTTGCAAGACTGGGAAACCCTGCTCAAGCCTCATTACGAAGAAGCACTTAGAATGCTGGGCGCTACTGAAAACCCAACTCTCACCGAAGCCGATCATGTCATTAAAGAACTTGCGGAGACACTAGGTAAAGAAGACCAGTTTCACCCTTCCCGAGTGGCGATTCATTTTTCTGATCCGTCACAACACGGCAGCTATCAGGATGACCCATATTTTGATGGCAAAGGGCCAGCGCGCAGAGGTTGTACACAATGCGGTAGCTGCATGACCGGCTGTAAAAACAACGCCAAAAACACGCTCGATAAGAACTATCTGTACCTGGCACAAGCTCACGGGGCAGAGATAGTGGCCGAACATGAGGTGGTGGATGTACTGCCCGCAGGCGATAAGCAAGGGGCGGATGGTTACTTGGTCAGTTATCAATCGTCCAAAACATACGCTCGAAAACAAAAGAAAGTCAGCCATACCAAAGGCGTGATTTTCTCTGGCGGCGTGTTGGGCACTGTGCCCTTATTGTTGAAGCTCAAAGACTCTGGCTCCTTGCCTCGTCTTTCCGATCAGGTCGGGGCTGATATCCGAACCAATAACGAAACCATTACCTCGGTCACGTCCTTCAAAGACGATGTGAACTTCGCACAGGGCGTCACCATTGGCTCGGTATTGCACACCGACGAACACAGCCATCTGGAGCCGATTAATCAAAACAGCCGCGCAGGGTTAATGAAGTTAATCACCGCACCAAGGGTGTCTGGCTCGAACCTGATCACCCGTTTTGGCTCCTTTGTGAAAACCATGGTGCTTTCCCCCAAAGCCAATTTAAAGGTGCTGTTTGCAAAAGACTGGGGTAAGAAAACCCTCTTTTTATTGTTTATGCAGCACCTGGACAGCACACTGACCTTTAAACGCGGTATCGGCGGTCAACTGACCAGTCATTTGGGGAACGGCCCGGCGCCTTCAAGATACATTGAAGCCTCTGACGCCATAACCAAAGAGGTTGAAAAAATCGTCGACGGTAAAGCCACCACAGGGATGACCGAAGCCGTGTTTGGCACACCCAGCACCGCGCATATTTTGGGTGGTGCCGTAATGGCGAGCGATCCCCAAAACGGCGTCATTAACGACAAGTGCGAGGTGTTTGGCTATGACAATGTGTTGGTCTGTGATGGCTCTGCAATATCCGCAAACCCTGGGGTAAATCCATCATTGAGTATTACTGCCATTTCCGAATGGGCCATGAGTCATATCCCCGATAAAGAGATCCCCGTTACCGTGAAGAAGCCTTAATAGTGAGTGGTAAAGCCACATCAGAAATGGCCTTAGCCGCCTGTAATATCTTCCATCTCAATCAAGCGAGCCATGGCAGTCTCATTCGACGAACCACACACCCAGTCAGCGGCATGAAATTCCAAACAGACTTTCGGTCGCTCCGGCTGTCCGAAGATCTTACAGAGGTTGTTATCGTCCAGTTGAATGCAACGCTCACCCGCCTTCTTACCCTCCGGCATCCCAGGAATAACACTGGTAATGGAGGGCGCAATACAGCAAGCACCGCAGCCAAGACGACATTCCATCATTGATGCCTCATAGAAAACAAACCGTTGAACAGATACAAAGAAATAACACCCGACTGGCGAATAACGCACAAGAAAGATTGGCAGTATTGTACAGCAACTTGCTCTGCTTTCAGAGCAAGCAATGACCAAGGGTAGATATACTTAATAAATTAAAAATTAACCAACCCGTTAGAAATCCACATTCGCCTTCAAGGAATAAGTATGAAGTACCTTCAAAGGATTAGCTGGTTTCCCCCAGAGCAAAAGGTCATTTTCCGCGATCAACATAACCATAAAAACTGGGTTTCTTTTAAGAGCATTCGTCGATTCGCCCGAAATCAACAAGCCGACATTTGGTGGTGTTCCGACGGTCAATACGAGTTTGTCATGTTGAAGTTACCCGATTAAAATGCGTTCGGCCTCAGGACAAGTGTCGCTGACAGGCTATACTCTCAATAGGATGGCACCTCAGATCAGAGGGCTGTCGTAACGTATTGGCTTCATCTGAGACCCGAATGCATGCAGTACCTTCAAAAAGTTGATTCCTGGCGCAACAAAAACGAGAAGCTGATCCTGAAAGATTCAGATCAGGTGTATTACGTGTCCGCTAAAGCCGCCATGGCAAAAGCGAAAAGTGCCGATAAAGACATCTGGCAATGTCTTGAGAATGGCCATGTGTTTTATACCTTACGCGGAAAAAGAGAGGCATAAACGCGAAAAAGGCGCTGCCTGAGCGCCTTTTCATGTCCGGTTCATCGATCAAACCATTCAATACTGAATCCGTTAATCATCAGCAAAGAGTTAGTCGTCATCCAATAACTTTCCTAACATGGCGTGATAAATGTCTTTATCGCCAATGTAACCCGCAAGCTGGTTGTTATCTGCAACCAATACCCCATGACCGGTGTAATAACGAATTTCCATCACGTCTTTCATAGAAACCTCTGATGACACTATGGTCGGATGTTTTTCCAGGGATTCTATGGCCGTTTCACCGTTCCACATTTGCAGTGTGTGCTCTTCATTACCGTAGCGAACCTGGCTGTCAGCAATAGACGCCCCTAACTTTAGCCAGTAATCGTGGCGACGGCTCAGCAGGTATTCCCCCGCTTCCTGCGTTAACGTATCCAGCGCCCGTTTTAATGATCCTGCCTTTACCACTTCAGTCGGGTTGGTATGTGCTACGAAATCACGAACATAATCATTGGCCGGATTTAACACGATATTTTCCGGTGTATCGTGCTGTACGATCTCACCGTCTTTCATGATTGCGATGTGGTTCCCCAGTTTAAGGGCTTCATCCAAATCGTGACTCACAAAGATCACGGTTTTATGCAGCTGTTCTTGCAACCGCAATAACTCGTCTTGCAATTGCGCACGAATTAACGGGTCGAGTGCTGAAAAGGGTTCGTCCATCAGAATGATGTCTGTTTCCATTGCCAGAGCCCGTGCTAACCCCACACGCTGCTGCATACCGCCTGATAATTCGGACGGTTTCTTATCCGCCCATTGAGACAAACCAACCAGATCTAACTGGTTTGCAGTTTTCTCTTTAATTTCTTTTTTGGAGAGGCCCTTCTGTTCCAAACCAAAAGCAACGTTTTGCGCTACAGTCAACCAGGGCATCAAAGCAAACTTTTGGAATACCATGGTGATTTTGTTCATGCGAATTTCACGTTGTTCGGCTTCGCTTAACGCCATGAAATTCTGCATACCTTGCTCGGTTTCAATCAGCACTTCACCACGCGTTACCGGGTTAAGGCCATTGGCCGTTCGTAACAGGCTGGATTTCCCGGAACCGGACAACCCCATCAATACGCAGATCTCGCCTTTTGCCACTCTTAGACTGGCATCACGAACCCCTGCCGTCAGACCGGTTTGGTCAAGAATTTCCGCTCGGCTCAAGCCCTGATCCAACAAAGGCAAAGCTCTTTCTGGCTGCTTTCCAAAGACGACATCGACGTTCTTAAATTCAATCATAACTACTTAATAACTCGGTATTTCAATGATCAGAGACTTATTGGGAAGTATCCTTGGTTTTAAACAAGCGATCCAACATGATGGCAATCAACACAATGGCTAAACCAGCTTCAAAGCCCGTTGCAATATCCACAGTGTTCAGCGCCCTAACGACAGGTTTACCAAGACCATCAGCCCCCACCAATGCAGCAATCACCACCATGGACAACGACAGCATAATGCACTGGGTTATGCCTGCACGAATGCTCGACATCGCCGCCGGGATTTCAATGCGCGTCAAAAGGCGCTGTTTGGTACAACCAAACGCCTGGCCTGCTTCTAACAGCTCTTTCGGCACTTCGCTGATGCCCAGATAGGTCAAGCGAATCGGTGCGGCAATGGCAAAGACAATGGTTGAAATCAGCCCTGGCACAACCCCTAAACCAAACAAGGTCAGAGTCGGGATCAAGTACACAAAGGTCGGAATGGTCTGCATTAAATCCAGAATCGGTCTTAACACTTTATACAGCCACGGACGATGCGCTGCGGCAATGCCGATCGGGACACCAATCAGCACACAAAAGCCGGTCGCAAAGAGCACTAGAGACAAGGTTTCTATGGTTTCCTGCCAATAGTCCAGATTCCAAATCAAAATCAGCGACAGTGTGGAAAACAGTGCCGTTCCCCAATGCCGTTGACGCCATATTGCAAGACCCGCAATCAGCACAATCACCAACCAAGGTGGCATCATCGTCAAGAGGTTGACCAAGCCCTCAATCATGGTTTCCAACACCACAGACAAACCATCAAAGAAAGCACCGCTGTGCTCGATCAGGACATCAATAAACTCTTCCGCCCAATCACCCACAGGTAATTTATTTTCTGTAATCCAATTCATAACACTTATATTGATTTTTGAATGACATGTGTGATCACTAGTGATCACACATAAAAGAATCTAAGCTAATGCTTTTCTAACGACTCAACTTAATGATCGCCAACTACTTGGCTAAAAATGTTTTTACCGCCGCTTCGGCAGGCTTACCGTCGAGCGTGGTTACACCTTCAAGCCAACCAGAAAGCACAGACGTATTGTTGCTTAACCAGTCTTTAGCAGCGACGTTCGGTTTCTTACCTTCGTCCAAAATGGCCGACATGACCTGGTTTTCCATCGCCAACGTAAAGGTCAGGTTCGTTAATAGCTTACCAACGTTTTTACACTCAGTAGCGTACCCCTTGCGAACATTAGTGAAGACGCTTGCTCCCCCAAGGTTCGGGCCAAAGAAATCATCACCACCTTCCAGGTACTTCAATTCAAAGTTTGCGTTCATTGGGTGCGGCTCCCAACCAAGGAACACAATCCACTTATCTCGCTTGGTCTTACGTTTTACCTGAGACAACATACCTGCCTCGGAAGACTCAACCACTTTAAAGCCTTTTAGACCGAACGCATCTTGATCAATCATGGATTGAATCAAACGGTTTCCGTCGTTGCCGGGTTCGATGCCGTAAATTTTGCTATCGAACTTATCGGCATGCTTGGCGATGTCTGCAAAGTTTTTCACGCCGGCATCGTACACGTATTTAGGAACCGCCAACGTATACTTTGCACCTTCCAGATTCTTATGGATGGTTTCCACCGTGCCACGCTCACGGTAAGGTTTGATGTCTGCTTCCATTGTTGGCATCCAGTTACCCAGGAACACATCAATATCGTTGTTTTCCAAAGACTTATAAGTCACAGGCACGGATAACAATTGGGTTTTGGTTTTGTAGCCCATGCCTTCTAATAGCGTAGACGTAATCGCGGTGGTCGCAGTAATGTCGGTCCAACCAACGTCAGAAAAGCGGACAGTTTCACATTGGTTCGCTTGTGCCATGGTACTTACTGATAAAGTTGTGGTTGATAACAGTATCGAACCGAGTAGAGTTCTAAATTTCATTGCCTGTGTTTCCTCGTTATCGAATAATATTTTTGTTTTTAGTCGTTATTTAATGATGCGTTCAGGGTCTTGGCTCCGTTGCCTGGTTTGCCAATCCGGCTCCATTCCAACCTCGGCGTTACTTGCCTTCAAGGTACCCTGCCCCTTAATTAAATCCGCTGCGCGCTCTGCCACCATAATGGTCGGCGCATTTAGATTGCCGTTAGGTATGGTCGGGAAGATAGATGAATCCACCACCCGCAATCCGGACACACCACGAACCCGTGTTTCCGAATCTACCACGGCCATCTCATCTTCCCCCATTCGGCAGGAACACGACGGGTGATACGCACTTTCTACGTTCTGACGAACAAACTGATCAATTTCTTCGTCCGTTTTAATGTGTTCACCGGGTTGAATTTCACCATCGCGATAGTCATCAAACGCGGCCTGGTTGATGATTTCACGAGTGCGTTTGACGCAATCCCGAAACCCTTCCCGATCGTCTTCATGCTGCAAGTAATTAAAGAGAATACTTGGCTTATCTTTCGGATCAGCACTCTTGATATGAATGCGTCCACGGCTCTTCGGTTTGTTGTGACCGATATGAACCTGGAAGCCATGACCAGCAAAAGCTGTTCGGCCATCGTATCGCATCGCGGCTGGCAAGAAATGGTATTGAAGATCCGGCCACTCAACGCCTGCTTTGGAACGGATAAAACCACAGGATTCAAAGTGGTTGGTTGCGCCTAAACCATCGCGCTTAAAGAACCAACGCACACCAATTAAGAATTTATTGAACCAGTCCAACTTACTGTTCAAGGTGATTGGCTGCTTACACTTAAACTGGAAATAAAACTCCAGGTGATCCTGAAGGTTTTCACCCACACCGGGCAACTCGTGCGCGACTTCGACGCCAGCCTTTTCAAGCACCGCTTTATTACCAATACCAGAAAGCTGCAAGATATGAGGCGAGCCAACCGAACCTGCCGAAAGCACCACTTCTTTGGAGCACTTAACCTGTTCGATCTGGCCTTTACGCTCGTATTGAACACCTACAGCCATCTTGCCTTCCAGCAACACTTTATGGACCAACGCATGAGTAACAACCGTTAAATTCGGGCGAGACATGGCAGGTCGCAAATAGGCATTCGCAGTCGACCAACGCACACCGTTTTTCACAGTCATGTGCATCGGGCCAAATCCTTCCTGCTGTTTGCCGTTGTAATCGCGGGTGAAACTATAACCGGCTTGCTGACCCGCTTTGATGAACGTCTTATAAAGCGGATTCTGCATTTGATTGCCGTTATTCACACCCAAGGGGCCGGAATCACCGCGATATTCATCGGCACCAAACGCCCAGGTTTCTGACTTTTTAAAATACGGCAAGCAATGGGCGTAATCCCAATCTTTGGCACCGTGCTCTGCCCACTCATCAAAGTCTTTGGCATGGCCTCGCACATACACCATGCCATTGATGGACGATGACCCACCCAGTACCTTGCCTCGCGGACAATGCATTTGCCGGTTGTCCAGATAAGGTTCCGGGTCGGTTTCAAACTGCCAGGCGTATTTTTCCGTGTTCATTGGAATCGACAAAGCCGTCGGCATTTGAATAAAGATGCTTTTATCACTGCCGCCCGTTTCCAATAACAGCACAGAAACCTTAGGGTCTTCCGACAGTCGATTGGCTAACACACAACCGGCCGAACCAGCACCAACAATGATGTAATCGTAATTTTTACTCATCAAACTTTCCTAGAACGGGCTTTCCAACGGATTCATTCCCACATACACCGCCTTCAATTGGGTGTAATGATTTAATGTCGCCACACCATTCTCACGACCAATCCCCGATTGCTTATACCCCCCAACCGGCATTTCTGCAGGTGAAGCGCCGTAGGCATTGATCCAGCAAATGCCTGCTTTAATTTGATGAATCACACGGTGCGCTCGCTGAATGTTCTGGGTAAATACGCCAGCAGCTAAACCAAGCTCCGTATCATTGGCTCGTGCAATGACTTCGGTTTCTTCAGAGAAGCTCAACAACGCCATAACCGGGCCAAAAATTTCTTCACGAACAATGGTCATATCGTCAGTACAATCTGCAAACACGGTAGGCGCAACGAAATAGCCATTCGGTGCAGATTCAGGACTTAACGCTTGACCACCCGCCAGCAGGGTTGCCCCTTCGTCAATGCCTTTCTGAATGTAATCCATCACTAAGCTGTGATGCTTCTTGGAAATCAATGCGCCGAAATTCACTTCCGGATCAAGCGGATCACCGGCAATGATGTTATTTTGGATGCGCGTCACTAGCTTCTCTTTGAACTGATCCATCACAGATTCATGTACAAACACTCGTGTACCATTGGTGCAAATTTCTCCCTGGGTATAGAAATTACCCAGCATGGCAGCCGACACGGCCTCATCCAAATCAGCATCATCAAAGACAATCAGTGGCGATTTACCACCCAGCTCCATGGTCACATCTTTTAGGTTTGAGGCAGCATTAGCCATCACCTTCTTGCCCGTACCCACTTCACCCGTAAAGGACACTTTCTCGATGCCATTGTGGCCAGTCAGTTGCTGACCCACGCGGTGGTCGCCCTGAACTACATTGAATACGCCAGCAGGCACACCGGCTTCAATGAAGATCTCTGCCAGTTTCAATGCACCCAACGGGGTTTCTTCAGATGGCTTGAACACCATCGCATTGCCTGTTGCTAGGGCCGGAGCTGATTTCCAGCAAGCAATCTGCAGTGGATAGTTCCATGCACCAATTCCGGCACATACACCCAAAGGTTCTCGACGGGTGTAGTAAAAGTCACCGCCTAAATCCTGTTGATTGCCCTCGATAGATGGCGCCAGCCCAGCAAAGAATTCAATGGAATCGGCACCGGTAACCACATCCACAACCGAAGCCTCTTGCCAGGGTTTGCCGGTATCCAATACTTCAATACGTGCCAACTCATCATTACGCTCACGTAACAGCGCAACGGCTTTCAATAGAATGCGGGAACGCTCCATGCCAGTCATGGCTGACCACTCAGCGAAACCTTGCTGAGCTGATTCTACAGCTTGATCAACTAACGCCTCATCGGCCTGTTCAACAGTGTAAATCACCTCACCTGTGGCGGGGTTAATCACTTCAAAGGTTTCACCAGTGGCATTCGCCACGTATTGGCCGTGAATAAAGGATTGGTAGCTTGGTTTGGTATTGGCAGAATTAGTCATATCTCGTTTGTCATCCTGTCTGAATCGGGAGAACTTCTGAATAAGTCGCTCTTTGCTAAAACGGACTTGTTCACAGCCGCCCTAAATCAGAGATCTTAAAAATCGTTTACATAGGCCTGCCGCATGCGGCCCATCTATCGCTTCGTTACTCAGTGCACCACGTAGCCAAAGGCCGTCAATTAAGGCGGCAATACTTTCGGCCGCATCATTTACTGCCTCTTCTGGCAGTAATGCCTTTAATGAGTATTTCAAATTAGAGTGTAACCGTCGTTCATTTACACGCTGCAACCGGGCAAACTCCGGTTCATGCATGGCCTGAGCCCAAAACGCCATCCAGGTTTTAGCACTCGACTCATCAATCTGAAACTGGCAGAAGTTAGCATCAATAATAGCGTCTAACCGAGCCAAGGCGTCGGACTGGGTGTGCTCGTTCAATCGTGCAAACAACTCATTCTGCAAGGATTGCAATAAATAGCGCACCGTCGCTGCCAGCAACTCCTTTTTACCCCCAAAGTAGTGACTGATCACCCCTGTTGAAACACCGGCAATTTTACTGATGCTTCCAACAGTGGTGCCGTGCATCCCGAATTGCTCAACCGAAGCAATGGTCGCTTCGATCAATTGCGCTTGCCGAATTGGCTTCATTCCCACTTTAGGCATAAGAATTCATTGTTCACTTTTCTTGATAACACAGAACGCACATCACCACTCTTTTTAGCGAACTTTTTTAAATGAACGTTCAATATAAAAAGAATAATAATAGTTAGAGCTGTAAAGATCAAACACCCATCCACCACCTTTACCAAACCAAACACTCATAAACCTTCTGTTACAACCCACCAAAACAAATACAAAATCCTTATTTTTCAAACAGTTAAATTATTACCCAACAAACAATAAATAATTTAGTTCTCTAAACATTTACCGTAAAAATTTACACAACCCACTAAGAAAGTTGATAGAACTCTATGGGTTTTCAGCAAATGACAGGCACAAAAAAGGCGAGCATCTGCTCGCCTTTCTCTACGCTTTGTTAGCTAATTACTTAGCCACCAAGCAACTCAGCTTTTAAGCCATCGTGTACAGGGTTGTCTGACAACCAGATACCGAACATAGCTTTCTTGAATTCAACACCTTTCACTGTGTCTTTCTTCACGCCGTTCTTAGTCACAGTTACACCTTCACCTGGTACGTAAACCAAGTCGAAGATATCACCTTCTTTGATCTCTTCACGGAACACATTGATGAACTTATCAATTTCAGATTTGATCGCAGCAGTGTTACCACCTGTTGCAAGCTCAAAACCTTCGTTAGTGGCGTTCACCATTTTTTCAGCCGTGATAAGGCCTGAAATAATATGAAGACGAAGGGCCATTGGTTGGTCAGCATTAACTACCTGATCGGCAGTTAAACCTTTGTTTTGAAGGTAAAGACCGGCCACATACAGATCTAAAAACATCTTGTCACGAATACCAGCACCATTAAGTACCAAGTCGTTACCTGAAGCTTTTAGTTGATCCGGAACTTCAACATCAGCTATTTGCATTGCTGAAGCGGACATTGCGCATACCATTGCGCCACATGCGATGATTTTCTTAAACATTTATCTCTGATCCCATATTGTTATTGTTAGTCGTCCAGTACACAGTCGGCTCGGTCATCTCACCCTGTGCGCGATCAAGTGTACTGGTTTGGGCACCACAAAAATGTGGACTGTTTTGCAGTTTTAATCTGAATCAGCCGCCAAATGTTAAAAGACGACAAACAGCATCATAGCTGCCCCATTACATACGATCAACAACCTTGATTCCTAACAAGTTCAGACCCGTACGCATCGCTTCTGCCACTCGCTTACACAGCGCCAGACGGCTGACTCTCAATTCGGTTTCAACGCCTTCTTTATTGATCGGGCACGCTTCGTAGAAAGTCATGAAATTGCCTGAAAGCTCATAGAGATACGTACACAGAAGATGCGGAGCCCCTTCTTTGGCCACCGCATCTACGACCTCAGAAAATTGCATGAGTTTCATTGCCAAAGTACGTTCTATACTATCTTTGATTACAATGTTACCGCTATAACTCTCCAATGACTCCTCCGCCTTGCGGAATACACCAACCACACGGGTATAAGCATATTGAAGGTATGGCGCTGTGTTTCCTTCAAAGGACAACATGTTGTCCCATTCGAAGATGTAATCCGTGGTACGGTTCTTCGATAAATCGGCGTACTTAACAGCGCCAATGGACACCGCATCAATCACGTCTTGTTTCTGTTCTTCCGTTAAGTCCGCACTCTTGGACTCAATCAATGCAGTGGCACGTTGCTCTGCTTCATCCAACAAATCTGACAGCTTCACCACCCCGCCGGTACGGGTTTTAAACGGACGGCCGTCTTTACCTAACATCATGCCAAAGGCGTGGTGTTCCAAAGACATAGAGTCTGGCGCATAGCCCGCTTTGCGAACGATGGTCCAGGCTTGCTGCAAGTGCTGAGCCTGACGGGAATCGATGAAATACAACACGCGATCTGCGCCCAACTCTTCGTGACGGTACTTGGCACAAGCGATGTCCGTTGTTGTATAAAGGAAGCCACCGTCTTTCTTCTGAATGATCACGCCCATAGGGTCGCCGTCTTTGTTCTTGAACTCGTCAAGAAACACTACAACAGCACCGTCATCTTCTACGGCCAAGCCTTTTTCTTTCAGATCCGAAACTACACCAGGCAACATATTGTTGTACTGGCTTTCACCCATCACATCATCGCGTGTTAGGGTCACATTCAGGCGATCGTACGTTTTCTGGTTCTGTTCCATGGTCACGTCCACCAGCTTGCGCCACATGTCGTTACACCATTCATCACCGCCTTGCAGTTTCACCACATAGTTACGGGCACGCTCTGCAAAGGCTTCATCTGCATCGTACTTTTGCTTGGACTGACGATAGAACTCTTCCAGATCGGACAATTCTGATTCCAGTACGTCCGGGTTATCACGCATTAACTCTTCCAAATGCGCAATCAACATTCCGAATTGCGTGCCCCAGTCACCAATGTGATTACAACGAATCACTTTGTGCCCAAGAAACTCCAATACGCGAACCACTGCATCCCCAATAATGGTGGAACGCAAATGACCCACGTGCATTTCTTTCGCAACATTCGGTGCGGAGTAGTCCACCGCAATGGTTTGAGCCGCCTGGACATCCACACCGCAACGAGCATCAAACCCTTTTAATTGTTCAGCCACCCAGTCCTGATTTAAAAAGATGTTAATAAACCCTGGGCCAGCGATCTCTAATTTATCAATCACCCCTTCCAACTGAACCTGCTCAACCACTTTTTGTGCAAACTCGCGCGGGTTCATACCCAATTTTTTGGCAACCGGCATCACACCGTTGGATTGATAATCTCCGAAATTTGCTTTTGCGCTTGGTCGCACCATACCTTGGGTTCCTTCCGGAGCTCCTGCGGCAACTAATGCTTTTGAAAACGCTTGATCTAAATAATTACGAAGATTCATTTATCAACCTTTTACTGTATGGAGGGTTAAATACTAAGAGAACGTCAAAACGAGGCGCTATTCTACAACAGAGCCGAGTGAGTACAAAGCACTCACCCTTTTCGTTTATCCTTTTCACGACAGGAAATTATATTCATAAAAAAGCCGACATTCAGGAACCCTAAACGCCGGCTTTATAGCTTTATGCTGTACGAGCTGTGATAAAGGAATTATAAACCTTCCAACAAGGCCTCCAGCCCTTCTTCCACCCCAACGGTTTCCTGCACTTCCTGCAAAGCCCGAGGGTGATCCATCCCTATCGCATCCGCTACATCAGAAGGAAATCCTTCGATAATTTGCTCTTCACTGTATTTTTCTTTGTGCGCTTTACGCAAGAAATTCGCCAGATAAATAATGCCCGCAATCTTCGAAACCGGGTCCGTTGCCAGCGGCTCATTGTGATGGGCAATGCCTTCGCACATATCTTCCGGGAATCGCCATCGCTTCGCTAATTCTGAACCGACTTGTGCGTAATCGAAGCCAAAGACCCGTTGCTCTGCTTCGCGTCGGTCTTTACCTTCTTTAATCATGGCATCCACCCCAACACACTCTTGCGGATACACTGTGTGCATTAATACGATACCGATGGAATAAAGCATCCCGGAAGTAAAGGCTGTTTCCGGGTTTACCTCTGTGTAACGGGCAATCCAACGAGAGAGCTCCGCTACCGCAAAACTGTCTTTCCAGAATTCTTTGCGATCAAATCCGGCAGGCACAGTCACCGACCCCGAAATACCGGATGCCAACACCATAGTTCTGAGCATACTCAGCCCGAGCAAAACCACCGCATCGTTCATGTTTTTAACTTCACGACTGGAGCTGTATTTTGCCGAATTCGCTACCCTCAGTACTTTGGCTGTTAACACCTGGTCTTTTGAGATTTTGTCTGCTATCTCATCAATATCAATGGAATCTTCATCCTTAAAACTTTCTATCAGCTCCTGAACCACTTTCGGAATATTAGGGAGTTGTTTTGAGCTATCAAAAATGGCTGCTAGTTCCATATACTTCCTCATGTCGATATTTCTTGTCGATCACATGACAGTGCGATTTCAGACAATGACGGCTGATCATCTTTACCAAGTGAGGGACTTTAGTTACATACTTACTCGGCCTCGTGAGTGAAAACTCCTGGACCTTGTTATTGTTAGAATCTTTTTTGATCCACACATTTGAGTGTAGACACTATCCCAACCCGCTACCGAGTTTTTTCACTACCAATAGTCCCCTCAAAAGAACGTTTCGTTCCGGTTAGCAAGAAAGCTCTTTACCCAACCCAGTCTAAGAGATGAAACACCCTTGGCACTCTTGAAATCACCTGAAAAAGTCATGTAAACCAACAGAAAACCAACCTTTGCCAGCCCACTGGCTACCGATTTGATTACTAAGCCTTCACTTCATCAATAGCCCTTCTTCCCTTACTTGTAAGAAGAGACAAAAACAACGATTGGCGGCGTGCATTTTATTATGTTTTACGCCGCTTTTTTGTTAGTATGCCGCTCAATTTTCAATCAACCAATTAAAGAAGTACTTGATGAGCGATAGTAAAACACACTCTGCATCTGGTAAGGGTAAAGTCGGCTTCGTGAGCCTGGGCTGCCCAAAGAACACGGTAGACTCTGAGCGCATTCTGACTCAGTTAAAAACCGAAGGTTATGAGATTTCCCCAAGCTACGAAGATGCCGATGTTGTTCTGGTTAATACCTGTGGTTTCATTGACAGTGCAGTTCAGGAATCACTGGATACCATTGGTGAAGCCATTCAGGAAAACGGTAAGGTGATTGTGACCGGTTGTCTGGGTGCGAAAGAAGATGTGATTCGTGAAGTACACCCGAATGTATTGGCGGTCAGCGGTCCTCATGCCTATGACGAGGTAATGAATCAAGTACATGAGGTGGTTGAGAAGCCGGTTCATAATCCGTTTGAAAGTCTGGTGCCGGACACAGGCGTCAAACTGACACCTAAGCATTATGCTTACCTGAAGATTTCTGAAGGCTGTAATCACCGTTGCACCTTCTGCATTATTCCGTCGTTCCGAGGTGATCTGGTTAGCCGCCCGGTGGGCGAGGTGCTTCAGGAAGCCAAACGTTTAGCAGACGCAGGTGTGAAAGAACTATTGGTTATTTCACAAGACACCAGTGCCTATGGCGTGGACACCAAATACAAACTGGATTTCTGGGACGGTCGTCCGGTTAAAACCCGTTTAACCCAGTTGTGTGAAGAGTTAGCTAAATTCGGCATCTGGGTACGTTTGCATTACGTGTACCCATACCCACATGTGGATGAGCTGATTCCGTTGATGGCCGAAGGAAAGATCCTTCCGTATCTGGATATTCCTTTCCAACACGCATCACCTAAAGTGTTGAAGAACATGAAGCGCCCTGCCCACTCTGAGAAAGTGCTAGGACGTATTAAGAAATGGCGCGAAATCTGCCCGAACATTGTGCTTCGCTCTACCTTTATTGTGGGCTTCCCGGGTGAAACCGAAGAGGACTTCCAAATGCTATTGGACTTCCTTGAAGAAGCACAGCTTGATCGCGTGGGTTGCTTCAAGTATTCCCCAGTGGAAGGCGCAACAGCCAACGAATTGCCCGATCAGGTAGACGAAGACGTGAAGCAAGAACGATGGGAACGTTTCATGGAAGTCCAACAGCGAATCAGTGCTGCCAAGCTTCAGGCTAAAGTCGGCACTATCATGGATGTCATTGTGGATGAAGTTGTGGAAGAAGGCGCCGTTTGCCGTTCATTCGGAGACGCTCCTGAAATTGACGG
>JBFHTA010000069.1:0-15104 GCA_041590855.1 Pseudomonadales bacterium | reverse complement strand
GTCCTGTGCACTGGCTGGCACCGTTACAGCAGTCGATGGCTGAAGCCTTTATGTGCGACAGCTTTTTGATTGAATTACCTGCTTATGGCGCATCGACTGAGAGTGACTATTCACATTCGTTAAACGCCTGGCAATTGCAATGGGCAGAACAGATTCGGATGTATCGACACCCTGTAATTGTTGGATGGTCTTATGGCGGGATGCTGGCTGTGAGCTTGACAGCTCAGTTAGAAACAGAGGTTGAGCTGCAAGTAGTGACCTTGGGTTCCAGGCCACGATTTATCGGGGATCGCTGGAGCGTTTTTGATGAATCAACGGCTGCTGTTTTTCGCTCTCGGGTTACGGCGTCTGCTTCTAAAGGGTTGAGTTACTTTGTGGCTTTAACGGCTAGAGCGGAACCTAAGTCGCAATTGTTGTCGTTAAAGAAAACCGTGATGGATGGGATGCCTCCTTCGTCAGTTCTGCTGGATTCGTTGGATCATTTATATCAATTGGATGTCTCCGCTGAGTGGGAGGCATTAGTGGCCTCGAAACAGTTACATGCCTTTTATTTTCAGGAGGACTCTCTGTTTCATGTGCCGATGGACATAGAAAACCAATATCTGATAGCTGGAAGCCACCTTGCGCCCGTTACCAAGAGTGGATCAATTGTGGATCGAATTAAAAAGGTGATCTTTGGATAAGCAACAAATTGCCAAGGCCTTTGGCAAGAAGGCGAGCTCTTATGACAGTCATGCCCGAGTCCAAAAGTACGTCGGAAGTCACCTGCTGTCTCTGTTGCAGCAACAGAACCGATGCGTTGATGGGCCTCTATTGGATTTAGGCACGGGGTCAGGGTACTTTTTACCTGAGTTAAAGCGTTATCAGGGTGATCAACCGTTACTGGCCGCAGACTTGTCGGAAGGTATGATTCGTTTTGTGAATAACACCTATTCCTCCATTGTGACAAACAGCTTTGTTGCGGATGCTGAGCAGCTCCCTATTGCCAGCGAAAGTCTGGCGGTTGTGTTTTCCAGTATGGCTATTCAATGGTGTGAAGATTATCACCGGTTATTTAAAGAACTAACCCGAGTCGTTAAGCCTGGTGGTTATGTCGTGTTTTCTACCTTGTTACCCGCCACATTATATGAGTTAAAACAGGCATGGCATGCGGTGGATCAGCGCCGTCACGTGAACTCGTTTTTGGAGGCCGAAACTATCATTCAGGCCATGTCGGCGAGTGCTGATATTCAATGTGCGCATTCCGAGCGCGTGGTCTCCGGATACCCGGATCTTAAGTCGCTATTACACAGCATTAAGGGAATAGGGGCGAACACAGTAGTGAATGGATCGGGAGCAATGACTAAAGGGCAATACGCCAAATTGATTGAGGCATACGAGCCGTTTCGGGATGCATCGGGGCAATTACCCGCGAGCTATGAAGTGTTTTATGGTGTCATGCAGGTACCGGAAAATAACTAGAGGCACAGAGATGAAACGATTTACCGCATTTGTAACAGGTACAGACACAGAAGTTGGCAAAACACTGGTGACGGCCGGGTTGCTTAAGGCATTTGAAAATGAAGGCTATAGCACTTTGGGGTTAAAACCCGTGTCGGCCGGATGTGAAGTGACTGAAGACGGTTTAAGAAATGAAGACGCATTGATGTTGCAAGAAGCTGCAACGGTTCAGGCGTCTTATGATGTAGTGAATCCTGTGGCTTATGAGCCTGCCATCGCACCGCACATTGCGGCTATGGAAAAGGGCAAACTCTTGACTGCCAGTGGACTGGAAGGGTTTGTGCGTGGTGCTCTGCTGAAACCGGCTCAAGTAAAACTGATTGAAGGTGCGGGCGGCTGGTTTACCCCTTTAAGTTACCGTGAGACGTTGGCTGATTTAGTGAAACGGCTGGATGTGCCTGTCATTTTGGTGGTGGGCATGCGACTGGGATGTCTGAATCATGCTTTGTTGACTGTGGCGGCCCTTCAATCCAGCGGATTGAAGTTAGAAGGTTGGGTAGCGAACCGTATTGACCCGGAAATGAACCGTTATCAGGAAAATTTTGATACCTTAAAGCAGATGATTGATGCCCCTTGCTTGGGGGAAGTGCCTTATTTAACCTCGCCTGATCTAGGGCGCGTTGCTGCCTGTTTAGATGTCCAACCTGTGATTTCGAGCCGTTAATCGGGAAAACAGTCACAAAAAGTCGGCTTAAATTGGTGAATGTGATTGTTTTCTGGTTAAATTATAGTCAGGTTGGTCTGATTTAAGAGGTGTCCATGGTAACGGGGTTACTTAGCTCAGGGGTGGATGGGTTAGCCAGAAGTCGAGATGGTTTAACTCAAAGCGCTAAAACCATTGCCAATGGAGGTCAGGAGCCTGTCAAGGCCGATCCTCTTACGTCCGGACCATCCAGTGACGATGCAATGTTATCTGCCGTGGTGGATCTCACTATCTACGAAGTGCAGTTCAAAGCGTCAGCAAAAGTAATTTCTACGGCTAATGATACGATAGGCACCCTAATCGATGAGCTAGCCTAGTGATTGTTAAATGAAGTAGGTGATTCAAATCATGCAAATCAGCTCAGTATCTTACGTTAATCTGGCTGAGCCCAGAGATGCCGGTACTGTTACGGCTTCTGATGATGCGGAGTTAAAGTCGCAAGGGTCTTCTCTTGCTGCGTTGAGTGAACCTACTGAATCCGACGATTCAGGCCGTCAGTCTGAACAAAAACCTTCCCAAGACAATGCCACAATTGAACTGACAGAGCAGGAATTGCAGCAGATCAGAGAGCTTGAAGCGCGTGATCGTGAAGTCCGGGCTCATGAGCAGGCACATCAATCCGCTGGAGGTCAATACACAGGTGCTGCCAGCTACACTTATCAGCGTGGCCCGGACGGAGTTCGTTATGCCATCGGTGGGGAAGTTCCCATTGATACCAGCAAAATTGAGGGCGACCCAGAAGCTACTATTGATAAGGCGGAAGTGGTTCGTCGTGCTGCGTTGGCGCCAGCCGAACCATCTGCCCAAGATCGTCAAGTGGCTGCACTAGCATCACAGATCAAGCTGGAGGCGCAAGCTGAACTGGCTGCTATGCGCTCTGAAGACACGTCTGAAGCAGATGATGGCACAGAGACCGATTCGGCTCAGTCAGAATCCTCGGAAACTGACTCTGCGTCAGAGTCGGCTGCGTCTCGTGAGGCATCTGCTGAAACAAACTCGTCAGATTCCCAGGATCGAGGCGACTCCGAGAAGGACGAATCCTCTGGTGTCGAGTTTGTTGATGCATCACTTTCGCCAGAAGATTTGACTAACTTACTGGCTTCAGAAATTGCCCGGCGCAATGCCATGGCCGTCTTTGAAAACATCAATCGTGATCCTCCCAAAGGTAATTTGGACGAACTGGTTTGACCGGTGATCCATTTCTTCTATATTTCGTACCACAGATGTGAATTGGTAATGTACACACGCTGATGTATACAGCGGTATGTGTCGTACTGTTCTACTGACGATGCTCTCAGAAATGCACGCTATTGGTGCCACATATCGGAAAGCTGACCGTTGGTTGTCATATTGGTGCTGAAATTTAAAACAATTGTTTGAATTATCTTGACAAAGATAGCCTGTAAACGTATGTTTCAAACAACCGTTTGATAAGTTGGTCAAACATTGTACAGAATTAGGTTTGGCTTAAAAGTAGAGAACAGACGTTAGTAATCATCTGATTCATTCTGTTCATTTAACCTGAAATCATGCCGAGGAAGTTACTATGCCAGAATATAAGGCTCCTTTACGCGACATGAAGTTCGTCATGGACGAACTACTAGACATGCAAACTCACTATCAGTCTCTAGGTGCTGACGAATGTACTGAAGATATGGTTGATGCCATTCTTTCAGAAGGCGCAAAGTTCTGTGAAAACGTACTTGCACCACTAAACCGTGTAGGTGACGAAGAAGGCTGTACTTGGAGCGAAGATGGCGTAAAGACTCCAACTGGCTTTAAAGAAGCGTACCAGCAGTACGTTGAGGGTGGTTGGCCTTCAATGACTTGTGACCCTGAATACGGTGGTCAAGGTCTGCCTGCCTCTATCGGTATTGCAGTAAGTGAAATGGTTGGTTCTGCTAACTGGGCGTGGGGTATGTACCCAGGTCTTTCACACGGTGCGGTAGATACTATCGAATTGCACGGTACTGAAGAGCAGAAACAAACTTACCTAACGAAACTTATCTCTGGTGAGTGGACAGGTACCATGTGTTTGACTGAGCCACACTGTGGTTCTGACCTTGGTCTGTTGAAAACCAAAGCTGAGCCAAACGCTGACGGTTCTTACAACATCACTGGTACCAAGATCTTTATCTCTGCTGGTGAGCATGACATGGCGGACAACATTGTTCATATCTGTCTTGCACGTCTTCCAGATGCGCCAAAAGGTACTAAAGGTATCTCTTTGTTCATCGTGCCTAAGATGCTTCCAAACGAAGATGGTTCTGTAGGTGAGCGTAACGCGGTATCTTGTGGTTCTATCGAACACAAAATGGGTATCCACGGTAACTCTACCTGTGTTATGAACTTCGATGGTGCAAAAGGCTGGTTGATCGGTCCTGAGAACAAAGGTTTGAACTGCATGTTCACCTTCATGAACTTTGCACGTATCGGTACTGCACTTCAAGGTAGTTCTGCAATGGAATCAGCTTTCCAGGGCGCGCTAACCTATGCTAAAGATCGTTTGGCGATGCGTTCTCTTTCTGGTCCTAAGGCACCTGAAAAAGCGGCTGACCCAATTATCGTTCACCCAGACGTACGTCGTATGCTATTGACGATCAAGTCTCTAGGTGAAGGTGGTCGTGCACTTGCTTACCTAACTGCTAAGCAAGCAGATATCGTTAAGTCTGAGACCACTTCTGAAGAGCAGAAGAAAGAAGCTGACGAGCTACTAGGCTTCCTTACTCCGATCGCGAAAGCATTCCTTACTGAAGTAGGCTTCGAGTGTACTTCTCACGGTATGCAGGTATACGGTGGTCACGGTTTCATCTCCGAGTGGGGCATGGAGCAACTAATGCGTGACGTTCGTATTTCTATGATGTACGAAGGAACCACTGGTATTCAGGCGCTTGACTTACTAGGTCGTAAAGTTCTTATGACTCAGGGTGAAGCTCTGAAGCGTTTCACTAAGATCGTTCACAAGTTCTGTAAAGAGAACGAAGGTAACGAAGCAATCGCTCAGTTTGTTGCGCCTCTGGCAGAGCACAACAAAGAGTGGGGCGATCTAACTATGAAGATCGGTATGGCTGCAATGAAGAACCGCGACGAAGTAGGCGCGTCTTCTGTAGATTACTTGATGTATTCTGGTTACGTAACGCTTGCGTACCTATGGGCTGAAATGGCTAAAGTTGCTCAAGAGAAACTTGATGCTGGTACTGAAGAAGAAGCTTTCTATAAAGCTAAGCTTCAAACTGCTAAGTTCTACTTCGAGCGTATCTTGCCTCGTACACGTGCTCATGCAGCGACCATGCTATCTGGCGCAGACAACTTGATGGATATGGACGAAGAGAACTTCGCATTCCTATAAGTTTCTGAATGCTCTTATGTAAGAGCACCATATGCACAAAAAACCGTAGCTCAGGCTACGGTTTTTTTATGTCCGGGCTATACAAATGAACGTCTTTTCTTGCTAGTGTTTTGGCTATTGCATGGTCGCCAGGAAAACGATGTCATGAATAGGGTATGGATTAAGAACAGCTTAGGGGTAGCTCGGGCACCTTTTCTCAGTCTTTCTTTGGTGACTGCTTTCTTTATCTGGACGCTGGCGTTCTTTCAGGCAGGTTTGCCTTCCTTTCTTGATAGTTTTCTCATTCTTATTGCGCTTTTGTCGGCGCATATTGGCGTAAATGCGCTAAATGAATATCAGGACTTTGAATCCGGGTTGGATTCTCAGACCCGTCGAACGCTGTTCAGCGGGGGCAGCGGTACCTTACCTGAATCACCGGAGTTCTCTGAATCAACCCGAACAATCGCTTTGGCCTGTATCTCTTTCTCTGGCCTGATTGGTTTGTATTTCATTTTTACTGTCGGCATAGAGTTGCTGCCAGTCGGCGTTTTAGGGCTATGGATCGTTGTGAATTACACGCTGCAGATCAATCGCCATCCTTGGCTATGTCTTTTTGCTCCGGGTGTGGGTATCGGTGTCTTGGCAACTTTAGGCGGGGTCTACATTTTATCTGGTTATTTGTCTTGGGTGACTGTACTCCTGGCTCTTGGATTTGCCTTGTTATTAAATAATTTGTTATTGCTGAATCAGTATCCGGATAAAGGTGCCGATCAGGCCGTGGGGCGGCGTCATGTATGGATCGTATATGGCTCTCAGGTTGCGCTTGCGCTGTTCCGGTTGCAATTGCTGATGGTCTTTGGAGTGGTGATTGCGTGTGTGGCTTTGAACCTTTTACCTTGGTTTGCTCTGCTATTTCTGGCGATCTGGTGGCTGGTAAATCCCTTGTGGAATAATACTCAAACCGAACGCGCGTTACAGGCCAACACCCTCGCCGCGATGGGGAAAAACGTGCTGTTATGCCACTTTTATCCGGGGTTTTTGGGTGGTGTATTGATTTTGGCCCGAATGCTGTCTTGACCAAGCGTCCGCTCGTTATACAAATGCTTTTTAATCTAGTAAAATCCCCTGCCATCATACAAGTTGGCAATCCGTGCCAGGGCTGTTTAAGCCTTTACGTAGATAAAGCGAATCACAAAGCTGGAGAATAAAATGGCTGAATATAAAGCGCCTTTGCGTGATATGCAGTTCCTTCTGAAGGATGTGTTTGAAGCAGATAAATTATGGGCTCGTTTGCCTGGTGTTGCTGATGTTGTTGATCCTGACACTGCGGATGCAATCCTTGAAGAAGCGGCAAAGATTGCCAACGAAGTATTAGGGCCTCTTAACCGTGAAGGTGACGAGCAAGGTTCTAAGTGGGAAGACGGTAAAGTAACACCGCCTGAAGGGTTTGCAGAAGCATACCAAACTTACATTGAAGGCGGCTGGAACGGCCTGGGTGGTAACCCTGAGTTTGGTGGCATGGGCATGCCAAAGACGCTTGTGGGTCAGTTTGAAGAAATGATCCAGGGTTCTTGTATGTCATTTGGTTTGGCGCCAATGTTGACGGCAGGTGCATGTCTTTCTATCAATGCGCACGCGACTCAAGAGCTTAAAGAAAAGTATCTACCAAACATGTATTCAGGCGTTTGGTCTGGTGCGATGGACCTAACTGAACCTCATGCAGGTACTGACTTGGGTATCATTCGTACTAAAGCAGAACCAAATGCAGACGGTTCTTTCAACATCACAGGTACTAAGATCTTCATTACCTGGGGTGAGCATGACATGGCTGAAAACATCATTCACTTGGTGTTGGCTAAGCTTCCAGATGCGCCAAAAGGCCCTAAAGGTATCTCTTTGTTCCTAGTACCTAAGTTCCTTGTGAACGACGACGGTTCTTTGGGCGAGCGTAACGACTTCTCGTGTGGTTCTATCGAGAAGAAAATGGGTATTAAAGGGTCTGCTACCTGTGTAATGAACTACGACGGTGCGAAAGGCTGGTTGGTTGGTGAACCAAACCAGGGTCTTGCATGTATGTTCACTATGATGAACTACGAGCGTTTAGCGGTAGGTATTCAGGGTATTGGTGCTGCTGAAGCGTCTTATCAGAGTGCGGTTGAATACGCACGTGATCGTCTTCAGAGCCGTTCTCCGAAGGGTGCTCAGCAGCCAGAGAAATCTGCTGATCCGATCATCGTTCACCCAGACGTACGTCGTATGTTGCTAACCATGAAAGCATACACTGAAGGTGGCCGTGCATTCTCTACTTATACGTCTGCATGGTTGGACCGTTATAAGTTTACCGAAGATGCAGAAGAGAAGAAGTTGGCAGAAGCTATGGTTGCGCTTCTGACGCCTGTTGCTAAAGCTTTCCTTACCGATAAAGCGCTTGAGTCTGCAATTGCAGGTCAGCAAGTATTCGGTGGTCATGGTTTCATCCGTGAGTGGGGCCAGGAGCAGCACGTACGTGATATCCGTATTACTCAGATTTATGAAGGTGCAAACGGCATTCAGGCGCTTGACTTAATGGGTCGTAAGATCGCTATGAACGGCGGTTCTATCTATAAGATCTTTGCTGACGAAATGAAAGCGTTTGCAGCAGAGAACGAAAGCGACGCAGCATTGGCTGAGTTCATCGAGCCGTTCAAAGCCGCGATTGCTAACCTTGATGAGCTGACTGCACACGTGCTGGAAGCTGCCAAATCTGACGTCCATGAAATCGGTTCAGCGTCTGTTGAATACCTACACGTATTCGGTCTGACTGCATATGCTTACATGTGGGCTAAAATGGCGAAAGTTGCTTTGGCGAAAATCGCTGAAGGTGATACTTCTGGTTTCTATGACTCAAAAGTATCGACTGCACGTTTCTACTTCAAGCGTCTACTTCCAACTTACGAAGGTTTAACGACCTCTGTTAAGAATGGTGCTGAAGTATTGTTCGAATTGGATGAAGACAAATTTGTTTTCTAATTCCTATTGAACAAGGCGTTTAGGGGATTGCATCATATGCACTCTCCTGCCAAACGCAAAAAAATCCCCGCACATGGCAACATGTGCGGGGATTTTTTGTTTATCAGACTCTAGGCACTTTATCTGGACTGGATGGACTGCTCTGCCTGTGTCACGAGATCGGTGGCTTTGTCACACAGCAAATCATTGGTTAGATAAAGTGTTTCGAAGATGTCTTGAGACACCTCTTTCAGGCTACGCGCGGTCGTTGCCAGGTATTTAAGCTGTGCATTCGATTGCCCTTCCAAAGCAACAGCAAGTGTTTCAAAGTGCTCGGGCGTGCGGCGTTGTGCTTGCATTAGTACCTGGCTGCTTTTCTGTTGATATCGTTCGATAACTTCTTTTAGAAAAGTGAATTCGCGTTTGACCATATTAGAACCTGAACTCTCCTGCTTGAATCTTCTGATATAAAGCCGGGTCAACCTCGGTATAGCTGTTTTCGCCGGGGAGTAATACCCAGATCTTGTCCGAGACTTTTTCCGGGTTGAAGGCTTCGTCTTTTAATGTGTGTTTTTGGTATTTGAAGGTGCCGGTTGTTTGAAGTTGTGGTTGTTGACGAACAAACACTGGAACCGCATAGCTTGGCAGCTCACTGCTGAGATGATCAATCAGCTTGTTTGGATCAAAATTGGTTTGATTGCTTGGGGTTACAGCTACCATGCCAGCACGTCCGTTGGTGTCCTGAATTTCAACGCCGTAACATACGCTTTCAGCAACTTCCGGGTGCTCATTGACTATGTGCTCTACTTCAGTGGTAGATACGTTTTCGCCTTTCCAGCGGAAGGTGTCGCCAACACGATCTACAAATTGGGCGTGGCGGAAGCCCATATGCCTCATAAGGTCGCCTGTGTTGAAGTATTGATCGCCGGTTTTAAAGACATTTTTAAGAATGCACGACTTGGTCTTTTCCGGGTCGTTGTAACCATCAAAAGGGGCTTTGGCGCAAATTTCACCAATCAGCAAACCAACTTCGCCTTTCTTCACTGGCTGCAAAAAGCCGTTCTGATTGCGTATGGGCTGATCGTTTTCCTTATCGTACTTCACAATGGCGTAAGGTACGGGTGAAAAGCCGACGGTGCAATCGAAGTTAAAGACGTTGGAAAATCCGACATTACCTTCACTGGATGCATAGAGTTCAGCGACTTGTTCGATATTAAAGCGTTGCTTAAAGGTCTTCCAGATGCCCGGGCGCAAGCCGTTACCAATCATTTTGGTGACTTGATGGTTTTGGTCGTCGGCCGAAGGTGGCGAATTAATTAAATAACGACATAATTCACCCACATAGCCGATGGCTGTGGCTTCATATTTCCGGCAGTCCGACCAGAACTGACTGGCACTGAATTTTCGTCTGACAGCAAACGCTGCGCTGCCTGCCAGTGCTGATCCCCATAGAATGACCAGACCTGTAGCATGATAAAGAGGCAAGGTGGAATAAAGTGTATCGTTTTTGTTTAACCGGGAAATGATGAAGCCAAAGGTGCCAAAGGCTTTCATCCAACGACCATTCTTAAAAATAACTGCTTTCGGCAACCCTGTTGTGCCGGAGGTGTAGATGTAGAACAGAGGATCATCACGCTTTACGCGCTTGGAGGTGTCCGGATTATGTTTGGGTGAAGGCTTGGCTTCTTCCATGATGTGTCGATAACCGGTGATTTCTGAAATGTCTCCATCGGGAACAAAGAAATATTGGTCGGTGGCGACTGGTAAACTCTCTTTGATTTCATCGATGGCTTCATGCAGTTCCGAGCCAACGATGACGCCTTTAGGATTAACAATCGAGATGCTGTGAGTCAGAACTTTCCGTGTTTGTGAGGTATTGACCATTGCCGCAGCAACGCCGATTTTCGCCAGCGCAGCGATGGTGATCAGTAGCTCAGGGCGATTATCGATCATCACTGCAATGGTATCACCAATTCGATATCCCTCTGATTCAAGAAAGTGAGCCATTTGATTGGCTCTTTGGTTGAATTCACGATAGCTGATGTTGCCTTGACCACTCTTGATGGCGATGCCATCCGGGTTGCGTCGGACAGCGCGCTCAATACACCAGGCCAAGCCGTGGTTTTTATCCGGGTTGGTGTTGTTTGCCAGTACCAGCCCTTTGATAACATTGTGCAGGTTGGTAAGCAGGCTTGGGACTTTGGGGAGGATTTGCTTGAGTTGTATGGTGTTTTGTACGTCTGACATAACCGGTCCGTGACTTCTCTTGTTATTGTTGTGTTGTTCGTTGTTTGGCCATCCAAGCCCTTCAAAAGAAAGCTATTTTCAATGATAGAATGTGGATAAATCCTATCATAAGATAGCCAAAGCGAACTGTTTATGCAGGACAAACATAACCTGCGATATTTACGTTGTAAAGATTTGGTGCGCCTTGTTTTATCAGAAAGGAAAGAGCAGATGGATGTAAAGCCGAGAGTGGTGATTACCTATTGTTGCCAGTGTCAGTGGCTGTTGAGGGCGGCCTGGATGGCCCAGGAGTTGTTGTCTACCTTTGCGGATGATCTTGCCGGAGTGGAGTTGGTACCGGCTAAAGGAGGCGTCTATGCTATTGAGATTGATGGTCACCTGATTTGGGAAAGAAAACGGGATGGTGGCTTTCCGGATGCAAAGTTGATCAAACAAAAAGTGCGCGATTTTGCATGGCCTGACAAGGAGTTGGGGCACATCGATAAATAGCCGTTCCAGGAAGGAAGGCGCCTCATTGTTCAAGGAGGATGTATGGCGAAGCGTGTAAACACATCGGTTTCGGGCATAGGGCAGAGGTATCGCCCTGAGCGGGTAGATGCGCTCTTGGAATCTTCGCCCCCGGATCATATCGTGATCGGTTCAGGTATCGGGGGATTGTGTTGTGCCGCCAGTTTGGCCAAAGCAGGCCGTAAAGTTCTGGTATTGGAACAACACTATACCGCAGGCGGGTTTACTCACAGTTACCAACGTCATGGTTATGAGTGGGATGTAGGTGTTCACTATGTAGGCCAGGTTGGGAATTTACAAACGCCGCCAGGCAAACTTTTTCATTGGTTATCGGAAGGTCGTTTGGAATGGGATAGCCTGGGTGAAACTTACGACGAGTTTATCATCGACCAAAAGACTTACCGACCCCCAGTGGGCAAACGAGCTTACCGACAATATTTGGAAGAACTTTTTCCGGCAGAGAAGAACGCTATTCGGCAATATTGTCGTTATTTGTTTTCAGTCGAGCGTTGGTTACCGCTCTTTTTTGCCTCTAAGTTTACATTTGTTCCCGGCAGCCGCCGACTGGCAGGTTATGCACAGCGTTTCGTTCCTGATGCGTATTGGAACACAACGGGGGAAGTCTTTGATTCCCTAACCCAGAATACCGAGTTGCGGGCCTTGTGGTCTGCTCAGTGGGGCGATTTGGGTTTACCCCCCGGACAGTCATCTTTCTTCTTGCATTGCTTGATTGCTTGTCATTATTTAGATGGCGGCTGGTATCCGAGAGGCGGGTCTTCTGAAATAGCACGTGCGTTAATTCCTACCATTCAACAGGCCGGAGGTCGGGTGATGACCTATGCCAAAGTGTCCGCTATTCGGACAGATGCAGAGGGTGTGTGCGGTGTTGAAATGGCCGATGGGCACTATATTCCGGCGTCCTCTGTGATCAGTAATTGTGGTTGGCAGAATACGCAGTCGTTAATTCGAGGTGAGTTTGATTCTTCCGACATTGCCGAGGTTGTATCGGAGCAAGTGACGCCCTCGGCCTGTCATATATGTTTGTACGTGGGTTTCGAGTCTTCGGTTAGCGAGTTGGCGATTCCCACAGGAAACTGTTGGGTTCATCATTCCCCTGATTTTGATGGGGATCTGGCGGAATTTGAGAGAGATAGTGCTTCGCCGTTTCCGTTTGTGTATATCTCCAGTTCCTCTGCTCGAGATTCCACCTGGTCAGAACGTTATCCGGATAAGTCCGTGATGGAGGTGGTGTCGGTTATTCCGGAGCAGGAGTTCGCTCAATGGATTGGATCTGACTGGGGAAAGCGGGACGCAGAATACCAAGCAAGGAAAGCGTATTGGAGTGATCGGTTATTGGATGCCTTGTACGCGCGTTATCCGCAATTAAAAGGGCGGGTCAGTTATTGCGAGCTTTCAACGCCGTTGTCGACTCAACATTTTATGAACTACCAGCAGGGTGAGATATATGGCTTGGCTCATACCCCACAGCGTTATCAGCAGCAGGGGCTCAAGCCTAAGACTCAGATACCGGGGTTGTATTTGACCGGACAGGATGCACTGACCTCTGGTGTGGCAGGTGCTGCTATGTCTGGTGTGCTTTCTGCTGCAGAGACGTTGGGCGCTGCTTATATGCAACAGTTTAAGGCGTTGTTCTCTGCGTCAGCCGCCCGTAATCAGTCGACGACTTTCGGGCTACGCTGGTTAAGGAATCTTTAAGCAAACCGTCAAGGGCTTTATGTGCGTTTTGCTGCGTATGGCCGAACGCTTGTAAGTGTGTGATGATGGAGGATTCATCACCGTTTTGAGAAGGAATAAAGGATGCCGATGACATGGGACACCCTGTTGTGCAGGGAACGACTGGGTAAAGCTACGGCCACTGAAGCCGAGTTGGCCCGAACCCCTTTTCATAAAGATCATGACCGGGTGGTGTTTTCCGGTGCATTTCGGCGGTTAGGAAAGAAAACCCAAGTGCATCCGGTGGATGAGAACGATCATGTTCATACCCGCTTAACCCACAGCCTGGAGGTCGGCTGTGTTGGTCGTAGTTTGGGAACCCGTGTTGGCGAATACCTGAACGACGTTACTCCGGAGTGGATTAACCCTGAAGACATAGGTGTGATCGTTCAGGCTGCGTGTTTGGCCCATGATATAGGCAATCCACCTTTTGGACACAGTGGGGAAGATGCCATTCGTCATTTCTTTCACGAAGCCAGGGACCGTGGGATGTTAGACGGTTTGTCCGAAGCTGAAAAAATGGATTTGTTGAATTTTGAGGGCAATGCTCAAGGCTTGAGAATTCTAACGCAACTCGAATACCACTTGTTTGACGGTGGTATGCGATTAACTTATTCAACCTTGGGGGCTTACTTGAAATACCCCTGGACCTCGTTATCGTTAGAAAATAACCCGGCCAACAAAGGGAAGTTTGGCTGTAATCAGTCTGAATTGGCAATTATGCAAAACATTGCTGAAAAACTGGGGCTGATTAAGCTCAGTGACAACACCTGGTGTCGGCATCCATTGGTTTACCTTATGGAAGCGGCAGACGATATCTGTTACGCCTTGCTGGACCTGGAAGACGGTTTGGAGATGAACATACTGCCTTACGATGAGGTTGAGGCTCTGATGTTTGAACTGCTTCAGGGTGACATTCCTGAAACCTATTGGCGCATCAATGATACAGGCACTGGTCGACGTAAGTTGTCTATGCTTCGAGGTAAGGCCATCGATCATTTGGTGACGGCAACGGCCAAAACCTTCATGGAGAAACAACAGGACATTCTGAATGGACGCCTGCAAGGCGATTTGGTTGAGCATTTACCAGAGCGTGCGCGTAAGTGTGTGTTAACTGCCAAGAAAATGGCCAGAGAGCGAATTTTTAATAGCCGGAATAAAACCTTATTGGAAGTAGGGGCTTATTCGGTTCTGGAAGAGTTGTTATCTGCTTTCTGTAATGCGGTTTATCAGTTTCATCAAGGGGAAGGACTGAGTTATAAAAATCAGCGAGTGATTGATTTGATGGAGTACCGTGCGCCCCATTCGGATTGGAGTCTCTATGAGTGCTATATGCGGGTGATTGACTTTATTGCAGGCATGACAGATCGCTACGCTATTACTATGGCGCAACAAATTTCCGGTCGACCACTAGGCTAATGTTTTCATGATATTGTAAACTCTCTGCTTCGACGGTTCGGTCAGAAAATTCATTACCGATATTACAACAGCAAGGATGCATGATGCCAAGGTCATTGAAAGTAGCGATTATAGGTGCAGGAGCCTCGGGAATCGCCACCGCTTATTATTTAAAGCAGGCGGGCTATTCCCATATTACCCTGTTTGAAAAAAGTGATCGCATAGGTGGCAAGTGTTACACCTTCCGGCATGGTGAATATGAATATGACCTGGGCGCCAACTATATAACCCCTTATTATCATGAAGTCTTAAAGATCGCTAAAGAACTGGATCTGAAAACCCAGCCTGCGCCACAACGTAAGTCTTTTGATCTGACTACCGGGAACTTCCTGAATACCTTACGCACCACCTTGATGGGCAAGTCGTTGCTTAAGTTTGGTGCGGCTTCGGCTAAGTATCTGTACTTGGCCTATAAATACCGTAAAGCGATTAATCAGCCGGGGTTTGCTGCGTTGGAAGCCTGCCCGGAGTTATGTCATCCCTTTGGTAAATGGTTGGACATCAATGGTATGTCGATCTTGCGACAGCTGTTTTTGATCCCGGTAACTATTTTTGGGTACGGCGCCCTGGATGATGTACCGACCCCGTATGTGCTCAAGTACATGGATGCCAAAAACTTCATGTTGTTGGCACGTGTTG
>JBFHTA010000068.1:0-15236 GCA_041590855.1 Pseudomonadales bacterium | reverse complement strand
TGGTTATGCCTTGTTTGAAGATGGCAAATTGGTGGTGTTTTCCGCAGAGCAAGAACCAACCCGGGTACACCCGATGCAAATCTGGCAGACCCCTTTTGTCAGCCAGGAATACGCCAGCCAGGCGGAAGTCAGTCAGACCTTCTTTGGCCGTATTGGTAATGCAGCGCTGGTTCGAGGTGTGTCCGACTTATACAGCATCTGTCGTCTGATCGATAATCAATCGGTGTCGGTGCGTATGTACGAAGAACTGGCAAAGTCAGCCGGTAAGGTCTTCGACAGCCATTATTGGATTGAGGAATACCGAACAGAAGGCAAAGACGACGCTGAGATCGCGTCTCTACTGAAAGAAGTGGCCAAGACCTCCGAGCTGGTCATCGACGAATTTGAAAAAGTAGAAAGCATCCGTCGCCAGTCGCAACAAGCGATGACCGAAGCGGAAGCTGAGCAAACCGAAATCTTGCAGTCGTTGCGGCCTGAGAATTGGGAAAACGCAGAAGACTACGTTAATGCTTTGGATCGGTTACGCCATCAGCGTGGGCACCTTACCACCATTAAAGATTACCGTTACATTGATCTTAAGCGCATTGATACCCTGGAACAGCAGTTGGTTGAAGCGCAGGAAAAGGTCAGTGAAGAGACAGTGACCTTTCTGTCTGATGAAGAATCTTTAACGCCGTATCTTGGCAAGATTGATGACATCAACAAAGAGATTGAAAAAGCGGAAAGTAACGCTGCGCTGGCGCCTTTGATTGAAACTCTTGATGCGACGGCGTCTGGTTTGGATTTGTTATCTGAGCTGATGGCCACACTGAAAGTGCAGGACACCACGGTGCGCACCCGCATTGTGGATGCGATTTCCGAAGTTTATTCCAAGCTGAATCAGAGTAAGGCAACGGCGCGTCACAAGCAGAAAAATCTGGGCTCGGAAGAAGCCACCGCCCAGTTTGGCGCCCAGTTCAAACTCTTCTCGCAAAGTATTGCCAATGCACTCAGTATGGCAACGACGCCAGAGAAGTGCGATGAACAGTTATCCCGCTTGCTGGTGCAATTAGAAGAGTTGGAAAGCCAATTCAGCGAGTTCGACCAGTTCCTGTCAGACATCATGGCCAAGCGGGAAGAGGTTTATGAGTCGTTTGAATCTCATAAGCAACAGTTGCTGGATGAACGCCAACGGAAAGCCCAAAGTGTGGTGGATGCTGCCAGCCGGATTCTTGCCAGCATTGAACGTCGTTCCTTCAAGTTTACCGATGCAGACGATCTGAATACTTATTTCGCATCGGATGCTCTGGTACTTAAAATTCGCGAAATGGTTGAGCGCCTTCGTGAGCTGGACAGTGCAGTTAAAGCTGATGACGTGGAGTCCCGGTTCAAGGCCATTAAAGAGCAGGCGTTACGTTCCCTTCGTGATAAAACCGATATCTATGAAGAAGGCGGTAACATCATTAAGTTGGGGCCGCGCCATAAGTTCAGCGTTAATACGCAGGAATTGGACTTAACCATTATTCCACGTGACGGTGAATTGAACATTCACTTAACCGGAACCGATTTCTTCGAGCCGTTAGAACGACCAGAGTTACAGGCATTAAGAGCCTACTGGGATATGTCGCTGGAGTCCGAGACGCCAGAGGTTTACCGTGCGGAATACCTGGTATATCTGATTTTAAATGCTGCCCAAGAAGGCAAAGAGATCACTCAGGATACGTTGGAAGATGCTTTGCTGGATGAGCAGAAACTGCTCAAGTTAGTTCGGACCTTTGCCACGCCGCGCTACAAGGAAGGGTATGAAAAGGGCGTGCACGATCACGACGCCACCTTAATTCTTAAACAACTGTTGCCTGCGTTAAGTAGCGCAGACTTGTTGAAGTACGATCCTCGTTGCCGGGCGTTGGCCCAAATTTTCTGGGCTAATGTGCAGCATTTGGATCGTCAGGCGGATGCTGAATTACAAGCCATTAAAACGGCTTCCAGTGGTTGGCATGAGCGCGCGCAATCCGCCGCTTCGATGAAAACCATCTTTAATAACGATCAGGCCAGCCGTTTGTTGATGGAAGAAGTTCGCCAGAATCTGGTGACGTTTTTCGAGCATCATCCTGTTGCCTTATTGGATCGGGACTTGGAGCGTGCCGCCGAATATCTGGTGGAAGAACTGAGCCGGGAGCGTTTGGATTTTATTTCCAGTAAGTACGCGAAATCTCTGGTGGACGAACTCAAGCGCAGTATGGATGACAATGCCTGGAAACAATATCAATCCTCGCTGGAAAAACTCAAAGGGCAGGTGGCTGCTCGATGGTCGTTGAGTGAATCCTGGCTGACGGCTTTAGTGGAAGGGAAAGCGCTGTCCCACCTGGCTCGATATATTCCCGAAGCCATTGCGTTGATTAATGCCGATGGCCGGATTGAACGCCGTCCGACCGAATCCGATGTGGAACTTAATATTTCCGGACTATTGGGGGATCACCCAAGAATCAAGCAACAAACCCTGCTGCTGGCACTGGATGAATTCCTGCAACGATTGGACGATCACAAGCATCGAGTAGTGAAGGGCTATCATGATTATCTGGCATTAAGACAGCGGATTATTGAAGAAGAACGCGACGCACTGGGGCTGGAATCCTTCAAGCCGAAACCGCTTAGCTCCTTCGTTCGTAACCGCTTGATCAATGAGTCGTATCTGCCGCTGATAGGTGACAACCTGGCCAAGCAAATGGGCACGGTGGGTGAGAATAAACGTACCGACCTGATGGGCTTGTTGATGATGATCTCGCCTCCGGGTTACGGTAAAACTACTTTGATGGAGTATGTGGCGAACCGTCTGGGCTTGATCTTCATGAAGATCAACTGTCCGTCGCTGGGTCATGATGTCTTGTCGCTGGACCCGCAACAAGCGCCGAATGCCACGGCTAAGCAAGAATTGGAAAAACTGAATCTTGGTTTGGAAATGGGCAATAACGTGATGCTCTATCTCGACGATATTCAGCACACTGACCCGGAATTCCTTCAGAAGTTTATTTCGTTGTGTGATGGCACCCGTCGTATTGAAGGGGTGTGGAAAGGTAAACCAAAAACCTACGACATGCGGGGTAAAAAATTCTGCGTGGTGATGGCGGGTAACCCGTACACAGAAACCGGTGAGGCCTTTAAGGTACCGGACATGTTGGCGAACCGGGCCGACATCTACAACCTGGGGGATATCCTCGGTGGCATGGAAGAAGTGTTCGCGCTGAGTTACATCGAAAACAGTTTAACCTCCAACCCGGTGTTGGCGCCTATGGCCACCCGTGAGATGGATGACGTCTACAAGCTGGTGAAAATGGCCCAGGGCCAGAACATTGCAGCGACCGATCTGAGCCATCAATACAGTGGTGCAGAGGTTAGCGAAATTACTGGCGTACTGAAAAAACTGTTCACAATCCAGGACGTGGTATTAAAAATCAATCAGCAATACATTGCTTCGGCAGCACAGGACGATGTGTACCGTACCGAGCCATCGTTCAAGTTGCAGGGCAGTTATCGCAACATGAACAAGATGGCGGAGAAAGTCTCGTCGGTGATGAACGACGATGAACTGATGCAGATGATCTCTGACCATTATCTCGGTGAATCGCAATTGCTGACCAGTGGCGCTGAGGAAAACCTGCTTAAACTGGCTGAGTTGCGTGGCAACATGACTGAGGAAGAACAGGCACGCTGGACGCAAATCAAGAAAGACTTCCTGCGCAATAAAGCCATGGGTGGGGATGACTCAGACGTGGGTGCCAAGGTGGTGGCCCAATTGGTGGATCTGGCCGAAGGCGTCAAGCAACTGGGCTTGGTAGCACAAGCGGCTGCGACAGAAACCAGCTCCAAAGTGGATGAGGCATCACCGGCTTATGAAAATCAGCTGGATGTGATCAATCAATCCTTGAAGCGCATTGGTGATCTGATGGCCGAAGGCATTCCGAGTCAATCTGTCGCATCTTCTTCGATGCCAGCGCTGGAAGTGGTTCACCAACCGGACCCGGATGTGAACAAGGTATTGAGGGTGTTGGCGTTTACTCTGCGCAAAGGCATTTTCCCGCTTATTCGGGGCATGAATCAGCGCATGGAGTACGAGCTAAAAACACACGAGAAGATGATGGAAATTCAGAATCAGTTAGAACAATTGGATGCCGACTTTCCAACCGATAATTCGCCTAAAAATACAAAGCCGACGGACTAGCAGTGATGAATAACGCGCCAATGAAAAAGCGGCTGGTAAGCCTGAACAAGTCATGATTGCGAAGTTACAAGCGTACTTAATCAGGAAGGCCAAGATTGTCGGTGTGTTGTGTGCAAGCTTGGTTGCCATCCATTTGGTGAATGTGTCCATGCAGGGCGCCTTGTTTGAATTTGGTATTCAGCCGAGAAACTGGCAGCACTGGTATCATATTTTTACCGCGCCCTGGATTCATGCCTCGGCCAGCCATCTCTTCAATAATCTTGTGGGGATGGCGGTGTTTAGTTGGTTGTGTTTGATCCGGTCGGTGCGCATGTTTGTGTACAGCAGTGTGATCATAATCACGGTCAGCGGTATTTTGGTGTGGCTGTTTGGCCGGGATGCCAATCACATAGGGGCCAGTGGCTGGGTGTTTGGCTTATGGAGTTTAAGTATCTCGCTCGCCTGGTTTGATCGACGAATGATGAACATCGTCATCGCCATTTTAGTGATTCTGTTTTACGGTAGCATGGTGTTCGGTATGTTACCGCAAGACAGCAGTGTGTCTTTTGAGTCTCATTTGTTTGGTGCACTGGCGGGTGTGTTAGCGGCTTGGTCATCCACATGGGCGGTATTTAGAAAAAGAATAAACAACAGAAGGGAAATATTATGAAGTGTCCTGCGTGTCATGGTTCTGATTTGGAACCGAAGCAGTTGGAACAAGGATTAGTGGCAGCGTCTTGTACGCAATGTGAAGGGGCGCTGTTGTCTTTGATTAATTATCGCTTTTGGGCGGAGCATGCCGGGCAAGATGTGTCGGATGACGGCTCAGAAGAATCCGCAACGCCAGAGGTGGTTGAAGAGAAAGCACTGGTGTGCCCGAAATGTGCTCGTTTAATGACCAAGTTCAAAATTGGTTTGATGACGGACCGTCAGCTCGACCTGTGTTCTCACTGTGATGAGGCCTGGTTGGACCATGGTGAGTGGCGCATTTTGAAACAACTGGAACTTCATGGCCAATTACCGAAAATCTTTACCGAATCCTGGCAACGGGGCATTCGTAAAGAGCGCATGTACAACCTGGTGAAGCAAAGATACATAGATATGATCGGGGAAGACGATTTTGAGCGTGTTGAAACTTTCAAACAATGGTTGGATCAGCACGAAAGCAAAGAAGACATCAAACAGTTTTTGGTGACGTCTTACGATTAAGCTCGTATAGCGGTTAGAAGTTAATAAGGAGAAAGTATGCGTTTAAAGGAATTGGAAGCCTGGTTAGTTGAGGCCTTGCAAGACACCAAGTTGGATAACGCAGAAAAAGCCGAGTTACGGGCCATTGTCCCGTCATTATCGCAGGAAGAAGGTCGCTTTGTTCGTAATAAAGCCTTTGCCTTGGCACGCGATGAAATTCGTGAAGATTCCTCGCAAACCTTTGCTGTGATGAAGTGGTTGGAGCAGGTTGTAAAAACCCTGGATGTGGCTGATAACCCTGCCATGATTGAAAGCAGTGCCCATTTTAGCCCAGGTGATGAATGTCGTCGCAAGATTTTGGACCTATGCCATGGGGCGAAGAAATCCATTGATATCTGTGTATTTACCATCTCGGACGACAGCTTAAGTGAGGCTATTTTCAAGGCGCATCAGCGTGGTATTGATGTGCGCATCATCACTGACAATGATAAGTCGAATGATTTAGGCAGTGATGTGGATGAACTCACCCGAAAAGGGGTGCCGGTTCGCATGGATAGAACCGATAACCACATGCACCATAAATTTGCCGTATTTGATCAGACAACCCTATTAAATGGCAGCTTTAACTGGACTCGCAGTGCTTCCCGATACAATCAGGAGAATATTGTGGTCAGTGCTGACGTTCGCGTGGTTGAGCGATTCTGTAATGAATTCGATCGGCTTTGGCAGCAATTTGGTTAGTTTTTCGGAATTTTTATCTTTTAACGTGATAATCGACCGTTTAATCCCCTATAACGGTCGTTATTCATGACGATTGCTATTGTCATTGTTCCCGTGTTTGTCGATTTAAAGCTCTATAATCTGCTGAAGTTTAATAGGAAATACGCTACATACTTGTTGCGATTGACTTTAGTTTTCTTCTCAGAGATTCGCTAAGTTCTTGTTATTCCCTGTTTTCATCTCCTTTGATGCTTGCCCCAGATTAGGTCATGACTGGCGTCCGTTGAATTCGTCACCGATAGGAGTTCTTGATCCGGTATTTTTCCCCACAAGCCTAGAGCTGTCTTAATGCTAAAGGGCATTCTTGGATGCCAAGTCATAGTAGCCATACTTTATTTATATGGAAGCGGTTGCTTCTGAAATACCTGGCAGTGACCAGCGGGGATTAGCCTGATGAGTCTGGGCTGACAAATTCAGTCTTAGCTGTATCAGTCTATTCAGGGGGATGAATGGGAAAACAAAGTTCTATTGCGGCTAAAATTACTTCAAGTTATGTGGCCGTGATTGCATTGTTGGCAGTGGTGGTGATGTTTACATTACACCGAGGCTCGGAGCTCAATCACCTCAGTGATGTGGTGATCGACAACTTTGTGCCTAGTGTAAAACTGAGCTTGCAGACTTCTACGGATATCGAGCGTTCAATGTCTTCACTTCGCGGTTGGGTGGCAACCGGGGAGTTTAAATACATAGAACACCGCCGTAATGCCTGGCGGGACATTAATGTATCTCTTAATCAGCTGGAAGAACATGCGCGTGAGCTGGGTAAGTTATACATCCTTCAAGATTTGAAAACCTTACAGAAAGAGTTGCAGCAACTGAAATCCCTTCAGGATGAGGTGGAAACGCTCGCCCATTCGCCAGCAAATACCCCTGGATTAACCTTGTTGATAAAAGACGCAGTCCCGCAGGCCAAGCAGGTGTTAGAAGGTGTCACCCAGCTAATACACATGGATTACGGACGGTACAACTCTGATGAACGAACCCGTTTGATAACCCACTTGGCAGATTTTAGATACAGCTTTAGCCAAGGGTTAGCCGCCATTCGAGCGTACCTTGCAACGAATAAATCGGACTTTAGAGACGAATTTAGGCGTTGGTGGCAATCGAATACTGAATCTCTTGCTCGAATTACGGTAATGAGTGACCGCTTTCAACCAAATCAATTGGCCATTCTGAATAAAACCATTCAAGAGCGTGATGCCTTCAGTAAGTATCCGGACGTGATGTTTCGTTACCGGGAGTCTCCGGAATGGAACTTGGCCAAGATGCGTACTGAAAGCGAAATAAAAGCGCTGGCCGTTAAAGTGTCTGAAGAAATTGAGTTGATCGTAAAAAAATTCAATGAGCGAATGACCGACGGTTTTTCCTCCATGCGCCAGGGAGTGGATATCTTAATCGGTGTCGGTTTGTCGTTATTGGCTGTCGCCATTGTTTCCTGTGGGTTAATCATGGCTTTCCTGAATCGATTGATTTCCAAGCCATTAAACAAAGTGATTACGGCCGCCAATGAGATTGCGAAAGGTGACTTTGATGTGTCGGTGGACATTGGGGGAAGTAAAGAAACCGAGCAATTAAGTGATGCACTTAAAGAAATGACGGACTTCCTGAAGCGTATTCGTTCTCATGCTGAAGCCTTGTCTTTTGGACAGTTTGATCATGTTTTTCAGGTTCAGGGGGATAAAGACAGATTAGGGCACGTTCTTCAAAAAATGACCTTGGATTTGCGCGAACGTCAGACCCTAAGTGACCAGCAACATTGGTATAAGAGCGGGGTTGCTGAGTTTGCCAATGTTTTGCAAGGGGAAAATGAACTGGCGTTGCTGATGGAAAAAGCCATGGCATTCATTGCCCGTTATCTGGATGTGCAGTTAGCGGCTGTCTATCTAAAAACAGATGATCGTTATCAATTGATGACCGGGTATGCTTACGATCACAAGCAATCCCTGTCATTGGCCTATGCCTCGGGTGAAGGCTTGGTGGGGCAAGTGGCAGCAGAACAGCAGCGTCGGGTGATCCTACCGTCTGCCAATTGCGCCGATGATCTTCTGGTTCTGGATACCGGGATTGGTCAGATTCGGGCTGCTTGTCTGGTGGCTGCTCCGGTGATCAATCGGCAGAGTATCCCTAATGAAACTCTGGCGGTATTGGTGTTGGGGTTTGCCCGTGAATTGAATCAAATAGAATACGAATTGTTGGACGAAGTATGTGATTCTCTGAGTGTCAGCGTGGCGTCTTGTCTTTCACGCAATCAGATGGCTGAACTGCTGGAAGAGGCGCGTCAGAACGCTCAAGTGCTGGAGCAACAGCAAGAAGAATTGCGTGTCACTAACGAAGAGTTAGAGCAACAAACTCACAGCCTGATCGCTTCTGAAGAAGAGCTGAAAGCTCAAAGTGAAGCCCTGAAAGAAACCAATCAACGCCTCGAGCTTCAAAAAGCCAAACTGGAAAGTAAAAATCAGGACATAGAAAACGCCCGCGCTGCACTGGAGAGAAAGGCTCAGGAGTTGGCTCAAATCAGCCGTTACAAGTCGGAATTTCTGGCCAACATGTCCCATGAGCTGAGAACGCCTTTGAACAGTTTGCTGATCCTGTCTGACGCCATGCGTAAAAACAGTCGTGGTAATTTATTTGATGATCAGAAAGAAGATTTACTGGTGATCAATCAGGCGGGTCGTGTCCTGTTAAGTTTGATTAATGATATCTTGGATTTATCGAAAGTTGAAGCCGGAAAACTGAAGGTGTCGTTTGAGTCCATTCGTGTCACCAGCTTGCTGGAAGAGTTGCGTAAGCAATTCCAGCCCATTGCGACCGATAAGCAACTTGGCTTCAACGTCATTCTGGCGGATGACTTACCCGCCGAGTTCTGTACCGATGAGCAACGTCTGGCTCAAATCCTCAGAAACCTCTTGTCTAATGCCTTTAAATTCACCGAGAAAGGCGATGTCTGTCTCACTGTAAATGCTTTTGACAAGGATGAACAAAGCTATCTGCAATGTTCCGTTCAGGATACCGGTATCGGGATTCCGGAAGAATTTCATCAGGAAATTTTCGGGGCCTTTCAGCAAGTGGATGGTTCCACCAGGCGGGCTTTTGGTGGGTCCGGGTTAGGGCTAACCATATCGAAAGAGCTGGCCATCATGTTAGGTGGCGATATCGATGTGGAAAGCACTCAAGGCGAAGGCAGTTGTTTTACTTTGACCTTGCCGGACTATCAGGGAATGCCTGACAGTCTGGAAGGGACGGCCGATTATCTTCGTATAGACGAGAGTGAAAACCAGTTATCGGCAGACACATTTAATGTCTCACTGTTTGCTAATACAGACAGCAACACTTTTCCGGATACTGATCTAAGCGTCGGTCCAAACGACGTCAGTTCGCAGGACAGTGTTTGTGCACCCTTTATGGAAGACGACAGGGACATTATTCAACACGCTTTGAAATCATTGCTGATAGTGGAAGACGATTATCAGTTCGCCAAGGTTTTAAGAGACTTTTCACGTAAACGGGACTTTGCCTGTGTGGTCGCGAATCGTGGCAAAGACGCCATAGAACTTGCTAAACGCTATCAGCCCAAGGCTATCATTCTGGATATAGGCTTACCGGATATTTCCGGGGTGGATGTGCTGGAACAACTGAAGGTTTTCGACGCCACCAAAGATATTCCGGTGCATATAATTTCTGGGCAGGAAAGTTATCAGGATTTGATGCGTGAAGGAGCAATGGGCGTCCTTAATAAACCCATCAGTTACGATACCCTGGAACAACTGTTTTATCGATTCTCGACATTAGCGCAACAGCAGATTCAAACCCTGCTGTTCATAGGTAAGCGCGAAAGTACTTGTGAAGAATTGAAAGAGATCATTCACGGGGCCGATATCCAGTTAGACACCATGATAGTGCCGGATGGAAATTTCACTCTGTCGGAGCTTAATGACCGATTACAGAATAGTAATGTGGATTGTTGCCTGATTGAATTAGACGCCGATGAGATTGAGCAACAGGATTGGTTGTTAGCGTTATCGGATGCCTCTCAGGATATTCTGTTCCCACCCTCCATCATCTACACCGACAAACCTTTGAATGACCACCAGTATCGATTACTCAGTGCCATTACTGATCGCATCGTTATCAAAGGAGATTACGCTCCAGAGCGTATCAGTGATGAAGTCGAATGCTTCCTCTACAGTATTAATGAAAGTCTGCCATCACAATCCATGAACGAACTGATACAGGAAGGCGATATTAATCTTTCTGGCCGCAAAGTGCTGTTGGTGGACGATGATCTAAGGAATACCTACGCCTTGTCCCGGGTGCTTAAAGAATACGGTATGCAAATTTACATTGCTGATAATGGAGCCTTGGCAGTCGAGAAGTTTAAGGAGAATCAGGAGTTTGATCTGGTTTTGATGGACATAATGATGCCGGTAATGGACGGGTATGACGCCATTCGCTGCATCCGGACTGATCATTCCAGTGATGTGCCTATCATAGCGTTGACGGCGAAAGCCATGGCCGAAGATCGCGAGCGATGTCTGGAAGTGGGTGCCAGTGATTATTTACCTAAACCCATAGAAATGGATCGGTTGATTTCGTTAATTAAAGTGTGGGTTAACTGATGAAACTGACATCTGCCGAACTGGAAACGTTAGAGATTAATACCTTACTGGACGTTATGTATCAGCGTTTGGGCTATGACTTCAGAAATTACTCTCGGGAGTCGATTCAGCGCCGTTTAAATTACGTGGTAGAAAGTGAACAGGTGACTTCGATTTCCGAACTGATCCCTAAAATTATGCACGACGAGCTCTTTGGAAAGCGCATCATTGGTCACTTTCTGGTAAATGTCACCGAGATGTTTCGAGATCCCAAGTTCTTTCGTGCGGTGGTGAATGAGCTCTTTCCGGTGCTGGAAACCTTTCCGTTTTTTAAGATTTGGCATGCAGGATGTTCCACCGGAGAAGAGCCTTATTCATTGGCGATTTTATTGAAAGAGCACGGTTTGTTAGATCGGGCGAGAATCTACGCAACTGATTTAAGTCCGAATGTGATTAAAAAGGCCAAGGACGGCATTTTTACTGAAAAGAAACTGGTGGAGTATCAAAGCGGTTACCAGCAGGCAGGCGGGCAGGGTGCGCTACGCGATCACTTCTTTGTGCGGTACGGTAGCGCCAAGATTGATGGTCATATCAGGCAGCGTATTACCTTCGCCTGTCATAACCTGGTTACTGACAGTGTGTTTGCCGAAGTCCAGATGATTGTTTGCCGAAATGTGATGATTTATTTCGATGCCGGGCTGAAGAAGCACGTGTTGTCGTTATTTTCAAATGCGTTGAGTCCTGGTGGTTTGTTGTGTTTGGGCAGTCAGGAATCATTGGAAGGGGTGAACGATAATGGCTTTGAGAAATTGTCGTCTGCCAATCGTATTTATAAAAAGGCACATCCGACGTCAAAAGTCGTTCGAATGTGCCACTAAATGTGGGGAAAGAGAGCACGAGGCTAGAGAGTATCAAGTGGCGGCCAAGAACGACGGTTGCTCTGAGAAGTGGTTAGCGTCAGGCTCGGGAGGTAGGAATGTCAAATTCGTGTGAGAATCATTTGGTCCCATTGGCGCCGAGAAGCCAGGTGACTAAACTTCCTAAAGTCCTGATTGTGGACGATCGGAAGGAAAATCAGCGAGCCATAGAGATTATTCTGGAAAATCTGGATGCCGAGTTTTATTCGGCGTTCAATGGTGAAGAAGCCTTGTCCTTATCGTTACGACACCATTTCGCTGTGATTCTGATGGATGTGATGATGCCAGTGATGGATGGCTTTGAAGCCGCCAATTTATTGCGTATCAATCAGCAAACCAAGCACATTCCTATCATTTTCATAACTGCTGCTGATCGCACCGAAGAATTTGAATTTAAGGGCTACCAGGCCGGAGCTGTGGATTACCTTTTCAAGCCCATTAAGCCGTTAACGCTGGAAAGCAAGGTGAAGGTGTTTCTTGATCTTGAGCAGCAACGACAGCAACTAAAGGAAACCTTGGAGCACATAGAACGCCTGAAACGTAAAAATCAGCTGCTGCTTAAGTCCGTTGGGGAGGGCATTCTCGGGTTGGATAATGAAGGCTTTATTACTTTCAGTAATCCGGCAGCCCAAAAACTTTTGGGTTGTGATGAAGACGCTTTGGAAAACACCAGTATTCTGGAATTTTTGATTCTTGGCGACAGCTTGAACCACACGGTGAAGTGGCAAGATACATTAATTTATCAGAGTTGCAGTCAGGGAAAACGCCATCATGAAACCCTTGGGATTTTTAAGAAAAATTCGGAAGGGGCCTTTCCGACCGAATATACAGCAACTCCGATTTATGATCAGGAAGAAATCGTCGGGGTAGTGCTGGCCTTTCAAGATATTACCGAACGTCGCAGGGCGGAAGAACAGCTCAGCCAATTGGCTCAATACGATAGCCTGACCGGCCTGAATAACCGGTATTCGTTCCAGAATTTATTGGCTCAGGCCATTTCCAGAGGCAAACGCACGGGAACGTCAGTGGCTCTGCTCTTTATGGATCTCGATAAGTTCAAAGTGGTGAACGACACCATGGGGCATGAAATCGGCGACTACCTGTTGCAGGATGTGGCGGTGAGAATTCGCAAATGTCTGCGCGATGGTGACGTGATTGGTCGAATTGGCGGAGATGAATTTACCATTATTCTGGAATCCATACACACCGCTCGGGACATCGCCGCTATAGCTCAGAAGATCATAGACACTATTCGTGAGCCCTTTCAACTGAGGGACCATGAAATCCATATTGGCATAAGCATCGGCATTGCCACCTATCCCGAATCTGCACATGATGAAGAAACCTTGCTGAAAAGCGCTGATATCGCTATGTACAAGGTGAAAGAAAATGGTCGTAACGGTTTTAGGTTCTTTACCGAATCCATGCAAAAAGAAGTGCATTACTCCCTGCAATTAGAGAATCGTTTGAGAGTGGCTTTGCAGTTGGACCAATTTCTTCTGTATTACCAGCCCAAGGTTGACCCTTACAAGAATCAGGTGGTGGGGTTTGAAGCCTTATTGAGGTGGTGCATAGGCCCGAACGAGTTTATTTCTCCTGCAGACTTTATCCCGAAGGCGGAAGAAATGGGCTTGATCATTCCTATTGGTGGCTGGGTAATCGAGGAGGCTTGCCGACAATTCAAAGAGTGGTTGGATAAAGGTCTGGTGGATGAAAGTATGTCGATAGCCATCAATGTGTCGATCAAGCAGCTGCAACACCAGTCCTTAAAAACAAAAATTCGTGAGTGTCTGGACACCTACCAATTACCGGTAGGCTGCCTGGAGATTGAAGTGACCGAAAGCATCATGATAGAGGATGTCGAACGTATCATTAATTTGCTTAAAGAATTAAGAGATATGGGGTTAAAAGTTTCGATTGATGATTTTGGAACAGGGTATTCATCCCTGAATTATTTACGCCGTTTACCCATTGATGCGTTGAAAATTGATATGTCCTTTGTACGCTCACTGGATGAAGGTGAGCAGAGTCGGGCCATTGTTAAAACCATCGTGTCTTTATCCGAGAACCTTAACTTAATTGTTATTGCCGAGGGGGTGGAAACGGAAGAGCAGTTGCTTTATCTGAAAACGTTAAATTGCGATATGGTGCAAGGGTATTACTACAGTAAACCGATGGAAGCGCAGGAAACCGAGCGGTTTTTATCGGCTACTCCCGAGATGAAACCTCATTGAATGACCGACCCGCGCGACAGCGCGGGTCGGATACTTAAGTGTTGGCCGGAAACGAACCAGGAAATTCTTCCAATTGATCCAACGTTTTTAAGAATTGTACGTCTGTCTCCGAGTTGGGTTGACCTTGCCATTGTTCAAAGTTAACCAGTTCCGAGAGACTCATTCTTGGAAGCCAGCCTTTGCTTTCCAGTTCTGGCTTGTTTTTGAAGTGGTCAACATAACCGATGCACAGATAGGCAATGGGTACCACATGCTCGGGTAGATTCAAGGTCGTTTTTAGCTCCTGCTCATGCATGATACTGACCCAACCGACACCCAGGCCTTCCGCCCGCGCTGCTAACCACAGGTTTTGAACCGCACACACCGAACTGTAAAGATCCATGGTTTTCATGTGCGTTTTGCCTAACACAGGTTTGCCTGTGCGGGTTCGGTCGCAGGTGATACAGAGGTTAATGGGCGACTCTAAGATGCCCTCAAGTTTCAGGCTTTTATAGGTCTTTTGTTTGTCTCCATCGAACATCTCGGCCGCTTCTTTGTTGGCTTTCGAAAACAGCTGATGAACTTGTTGTTTTTTCTCTTGCGAACGAATGACCAGGAAATTCCAGGGCTGCATGAAGCCCACCGAAGGCGCATGATGAGCGGCATAGAGCACCCGTGCCAGCACCTCATCGGCCACAGGTGTTGAATTGAACTGGCCTCGTACATCTCGACGGTTAAACACAGTTTTGTAGAGCGCTGCGCGTTCGGCATCGGCAAAACGATGTCGCGCTGCTAAAGCATCGGATTCCATATTAGTCCCCTTCAATGGAATGTACGTGTAGGGTCCAGCTACAGCGTAGTTACACAATCAGGCCGGTCTACTGACTGAGGGTCATCCTTAGACGTCGCCTTCCCAGACGCTCAAATGAGTTGGTCCAGTGGCTTGGCTTTTCGATAATAGTTCGATAAAAACCGTGACGTATAAGTCACCATCACAGGGCTGGGCGCGTTCCGGATTGTCGCCGGATTCCCGATTCTCCCTTGGTGAAGCTGCTTTTGTCATTACAGAGACGGCTTTACACCTTAGGCACCTGACGTTTTGGAAGAGGTTATAGGAGTTAATTGCCAGTTGGTCAAGGAGAATTCTCGGCGAAGTGGTTGACCTGGTTTCCTGTCACCCGATAAAGTGGCAACCTCCTGATTCATTCGTCATTACGTATCTTTGTTAATTCTATTCTTAAGGAAACACCGTGCTCGAACTTATTTTAGGGGGTGCCCGCTCTGGAAAAAGTCGTTTTGCAGAAGAACGTGCATTGGCCAGCGGCAAAGCTCTGGTGTATTTGGCGACGGCGGAAACCCGGGACAG
>JBFHTA010000067.1:0-15315 GCA_041590855.1 Pseudomonadales bacterium | reverse complement strand
CCTATGGCACGCATGCAATGATGGACACGCCCTGGCCCTAGCCGGCCTTGTGCAATCTCAAACCCTCTGCCAGGCCCCGCAATGATGGCCGACTTTGGCAATCGGACATTTGTAAAGCTGACTTCTCCATGTCCATACGGCTCATCCAATTCGCCAAATACAGGCAGCATGCGCTCGACCTTCACTCCTGGTGTATCCATAGGAACCAACACCATGGAATGCTTCGCGTGTTTCGGCCCATCCGGATAAGTTAACCCCATGAAAATCAACACTTGGCAGTTCGGATGACCAATGCCGGTGCTCCACCACTTACGCCCATTGAGTACCACTTCGTCACCTTCTATGAAAGCTGTGGCTTCCATATTAGTGGCGTCGGAGGAAGCAACACCAGGCTCGGTCATGCAAAACGCAGATCGAATTCGCCCTTCAAGCAGCGGCAACAACCACTGCTCCTTTTGTTGCTCCGAACCGTAATGAACTAACACCTCCATATTACCGGTATCCGGTGCATTACAATTGAAAAGCTCCGGCGCCATAAAGCTGCGCCCCATCTCTTCAGCCATCAAGGCATAATCGGCGTTACTGATGCCTGCGCCATAGTCTGACTTTGGCAAGAAAAGATTCCATAACCCCAGAGACTTGGCTTTTTCTTTTAACTGTTCGATAACAGGCAAGACCACCCAAGGGTTATCTTTCGCTTTCAGTTCCTTAAAATAATCAGCCTCAACAGGAAGCACTTCATCTTTCATAAAGGCTTTCAGTTTGGCCAACACTTCCTGGCCGTTTTGGGAGGGAGAAAAGTCCATCGCGAATCCTCGAATACATGTCTTTGATGGACTCATCTTATTTTCCGCTAACTAATCAATCCAATGAATAGTTATAATTAAATATTATTAGTTATATTTATAGTTATGGTATTTATACAGAGATGCCATTAATCCGATCCAGACTGACAAGGGTCATACCAGATGCGAATTGATCTGAATCTTTATACCGTTTTTGAAGCCATCTATACCGAAGGTAATCTCACCAAAGCGGCTGAGAAACTCTTTATTACCCAACCAGCCATCAGCCACTCTTTGTCGAAATTACGGGACGTATTTGAAGACCCTCTGTTCGTTCGGCAGGGTCACAAAATGCTGCCAACTCCATTGGCAGAGCGCCTTCATCCGGAAATCAGCTCAGCCCTAAACAGCCTCAACAGCACCCTACTTTCGACTCGAAGTTTTGATCCGACACAAGCCTCTCTCCAGTTCAAAATTGGTTTACGGGATGTGTTGGAATCCACCTGCCTACCGCCGTTACTGTCGACGCTTGAAAACAGTGCACCTGACATTTCGATCATCAGTCTTCGGCATGACCGTCTAACTATGGAGCACGATTTATCCATCGGCGCTTTGGATCTGGTAGTGGATGTAGCCCAACCCGTATCTGACAGGATCGAGCGCACTCACGTCATTGCCGAATCGCTATGCGTTCTGGCACGGGCAGACCATCCAAACATCAAAACCGTGCTTGATCTTGATACTTACATGAATGAGAAACACATTGTCGCGTCCTACCGTAGCTCAGGAATGACCTTCGAAGATCGAGAATTGAATCGTTACGGCTTAAGCAGAAAAATTGCATTACGTTGCCAACATTATTTTGCCGCCAGCCGCGTACTGCTGGATTCGGATTTACTCCTGACTATGCCCACCAGTTACGGTCAACTCCTGACACAACAATGCCAACGTTTGAGGCTGCACAATTTTCCGCTGGAGTCGCCCCCGATCGACATCCACCTATTCAGTCACTCTTCCCGGGACAAAGAGCCTGAGTTGCAATGGCTCAAAGACCTGCTGATAAAACTCTTCAGTTAACACCCCTACAGCACTGGTCTAACATTCTGTTAAGAATGGAGTTTTTGTATATTTAAGATTAAAGAACTGCTTTAGTTCTGCCGATCTATACTGAATTAAAACTTTAGTTTAGAGGTGGAAAGTGATTAAGAAGTTATCGCTTCAGAAGAAACTGACGCTGTTTACGTCCATCGCATTTGTACTTGCGATGCTGGTGAATGCCATAGTGAACAACTCGTTAATGAAAGGCATTATGCACGAGCGCTTATTGGAGCAGGAATTGCCTGCTGCTTTAGCCAGCGTTTCTCAGTCCATTACAGCTGAAATTACAGCGCCTATTACCAGCGCCAAACTGATTTCAGAAAGCTATTTTCTTGAAAACTGGATTAACCAAGGGGAGCCTCAATCTGACTTAGCAGAAATGCTAAACTACTTTAAGCAAGTTAAGGCCTCTTCCAATGCCAGCGTTGTATTCTTTGTCTCTAATACCACCAATAACTATTACACCGAGAACGGCGTTCTGAAGCAGATGAGCCGTTCCAATACCAATGATGGCTGGTTTTATCAATTCCTGAACTCTGGCCAAAAGCGTGATTTAAGTCTTGATTATTTTGAAGGCTCCGGCCCCTTAACCCTATTTATGAATTACCGTGTTTCCGACGGCAAAGGCGCTGCAGGGTTAGGACTGAATGTAGACACACTGACCCAGCTAATTAAGAATTACACGCTGGAAAAAACCGGTTACGTGACCTTGGTGAATCACGAAGGGAAAGTCATCATTCATCCAAACGATAAGTTCATTGGTAAAAACTTATCTGACCTTGAACTGTTCGGTTCCAAAAGCACGACTTTGGTTTCTGGCAAAAAATTCCAAGCCATTAACCAGAGCCATCAAGGCAATGACTACATCCTGTCATCTGATTATATCCCGGAGCTCAATTACTACCTGCTGGCAGTTGTACCGGAAGCGGAGCTTTATGCAAGCCTGAACCAATCTGCCCTAACCACTTTAATGATTACAGCCGTATTAATTGCATTGGCCATTGTTGCCATCATGCTACTTATCAAACAGACAGTTAAACCTCTGGCGATTACTGCCAAACTCCTTGAAGACATTGGCTCAGGTGAAGGCGACTTAACCAAACGAATTCATGTCTCTTCAGAAGATGAGGTTGGCCAGGTAGGTAAAGGGTTCAACTCCTTTGTGGTGAAATTACAAGACATCATCCAACAAGTGATACAGCGCGCAAACGGGGTACTTTCTCTGTCTGAAGACATTCATCAGCAATCTCAATACAGCCTGGAACAAACAGGACAGCAGCGGATGAGCATTGAATCACTGGCGGCTGCCATCTCTGAAATGAATTCCACCATTCAGGAAATAGCGCAAAACGCCAACAGCGCAGCCGATCTAGCCAAAGACGCTAACGCCAGCGTGGAATCAGGTCATAACATTGTTAAAGAGTCCATCAGCCAAATACAAAGCCTGTCGAACGAAATGACCAGTGCTGCCCAGGTCATCCATGAATTAAGTCAACAGTCGGAGTCTATTGGCGGTATTCTTAACGTTATCCGGGGCATCTCCGAGCAAACCAATCTACTTGCGCTTAATGCGGCTATTGAAGCAGCGCGTGCAGGAGAGCAAGGCCGAGGGTTTGCAGTTGTTGCCGACGAAGTGCGCAGCCTAGCCCAAAAAACAGCTGACTCAACCGACGAAATTCAAAAAATGATTGAGCAACTTCAAAGCGGTTCAAGAAAAGCCGTAGAAGCCATCAATAAAGGCCAGGACTCTACCAACAAAACAGTAGAATCTGTCGATCAGGCCGGTCATGCCTTAGTCACTATCCGCACAGCGGTAGAACAAATTAACGACATGAACTTCCAGGTGGCCACAGCGACAGAAGAACAGAGTCAGGCTATTGATGAAATGAATGAAAATGTTGTTCGAGTTGAAGAAGCAAGTAACGAGAACCTTGAAGTGTCTGATCAGGTGACTCAGCTAGCGACACAGCTTTCGGACTTTGCAAATGATCTGAGTGAGCTTACCGCCCAATTTAAGGTTTAATACAACTAAAGAGTACAGTTTGAGATAACAAAGGGGCCTAACACCCCTTTGTTATTACTTTTTTAGCCCAGCCCTAACATTTCTTAATACCCTGCGCTTTTCCATTATTTTTCAATCTTGGAAATTTTGGTGCCTTCCAACGACAAGTTATACATCAGACCTTTATTGGAAAAGATGAAACCTATGATAGGTTCTTGCAAGACATTCGTATCTAGACTGCCAGCGGCACCAAATTCTGCTAGCGCTACACTGCCATCGACACCCGCTTCCCAACCATCAATGCGGGTAAATTGGTCAAATGCATCTTTGGTCATAAACAAAATAGCTTCAGACTTTACTTGTGCTCCCATTTGAAACCCAAAACTGGCCGATACCAAATTATAGTAGCCGTAGGTATAGTCTTCGACGTACATCTTGCCTTCACCATATTCACCACCAATTCCGAATCCCCCACCATAGACTTCCGGGAATACCAACATTGCATAGGCTTTTTCAATCAGCTCTGCAGCCCCCGGAACATCCTCGGTAAGAATCTTAACGGCAGCGTACGACTTGGCATCAATTTCGGCTTTACTGGCCGCTGACACGGATATTGAGAAAAGAAGAGAAAAAAGAGTAACGGATAGAAGATGAGTAATTCGAGTCATGAGATTCCTATACTTTCTTAACACTTTCTGTATTAAATACGCCTATATAGCTGCATTTAATTAAAATAAGAGTTAGTTGATACGGTTAATAGACATCATTAACGCGCATTGTACTCCGAGAAGTGACTAAGAAAAGTAAAAGAAATGTGAAAGCGTCCGCACCAGCTGGTTATTTGGACGCTTCTATCAGGTCAAGCGCTTAAACGATTTCAAGCAACTCAACTTCAAACACAAGAGTAGTGTTTGGTGGAATAGAGCCAGATGCACCTTGTGAACCATACGCCAAATCAGACGGGATGTATAATTTCCACTTGGAACCCACAGGCATCATAGTTAGAGCTTCCGTCCAACCACGGATCACACCGTTAACCGGGAACGTAGCAGGCTCTCCGCGCTCAACCGAACTGTCGAAAATACGACCGTCGATGAAAGTACCATGGTAATGCGTTTTAACTTTTGAGGTAGCCTCAGGAATCTCACCCTTACCTTCTACCAAAACTTCGTATTGAAGGCCGCTTTCAGTTTCCTGAATACCATCTTTAGTTTTGTTCTGAGCAAGAAAGTCCTGACCCACTTTAAGATTTTCTTGCGCTTCAGCAGCTACTTCTTTCTGGATCTGAGCCTGGATTTCAGTGTAGGCCTTGCTCATCTCTTCAACGCCAACTAGATCTTCAACACCTTCGTAAGCATCGGCCAAGCCAGCCATAACCAACTCGATATCAATACCTTTAAAGTCGTTACCTCTTAGTTGAGAACCCATCTGACGACCAATTCCATAGCTCACTTTGTTGTGTGCCGTATCTAGCGCTTCTTTCGTTGTACGAGACATTACGATTAAACCTTGGTTTGTTCTGTTAATTGAATAAAGCCAAACACTCTATCATAAAAATGGCTTAGCCCCTAAAATAGCCACCTTTTATTTCGACACACATTCCGACGTACATTTAGAGAAAGAGTATCACGCCATGACATCGCCAAGCATCCTGACCACTGAAGACACCCAATTCATTGAACAGGCACTTGGACGAGTCCCGAGAGGCATTATTTCAGTGTCGTCCAGAGCCCCAAATGGAGAGCCTTCCGCGCTTAAAATGCACTGCGTTGTGGGTGAAGCGCCCTTTCCAACGCATTTCTGGCTATGCCACCCGTTACTGATTGAAAAAATAAACTTCCTGGAATCCCAACGCCTGGTTAAACCCCTTGAGCAGCTAATTGAACAAACGCCTACACTGACTAAGGCCTTTCTTGAAGACCAAAAACGTTATCAAGCCATTCGCAATGCATGCCTGACTGAGGACGATAAATCATTTCTTAGCAAGCTGGGGATTTTAGAGCTATTCATTAATAAGCGAGGAATTGGCGGAATTGAAGATTTTTCAAAAATCCGTTGTCTTCATATGCAGGTTGCACACCTGATTTCTGATGACAACGTTATTGGTCAATTACTGCAAGATAAATTCAACCTGTTGAATTTTGACGAAGACCTGAATAGTTTCAGGGAAAGACTGAAAAGAGATAATTTATTGAATATCGAGCATTAACATCCGCCCGCAAGCAATAGATTTCACTAACTGCCTAGAAATCTTTATAAGGCCGCTTTGCAACGCGGTCTAAGACCGATTTAACCTGCTGAAGACCTCGTTCATCCATCAAAAATGCAGGTAAATGACCTGTTGCAACGGTTCTGACACCGTATTCCTCATTGATCTCCAACAGCTCCATTTTCAATTCTTCCAACCAAGGATCATGTTTAATGGGGAGCGAAAGAAAAACCAGCCATTCGTTACTGGTTATCTGACCTTCAGTGCATCGACGCAAGCAATCCACAAAGTAGAACTCATCTACCCGTTTAAAGCTTTTACGGCTAATAACAATGGCTAGGCCTAAAGTCACCAGGAGTAAAAAACTGGCGAAAAATGCGATCAATATATCCATATACTAAGTTTAACCCAGTCCTTTCTGGTGAGTCTGATCCAAACGGCAAAAAACCCGCCGAAGCGGGTTTTTCTCAAAGCTGAAAACTTTAAAACTTATACAAGCTTTTCAAGTTCAGGAACAGCTTCGAACAGATCTGCAACCAAGCCGTAATCAGCAACGCTAAAGATAGGCGCTTCTTCGTCTTTGTTGATCGCTACGATCACTTTAGAGTCTTTCATACCGGCCAAGTGCTGAATCGCACCTGAGATGCCCACTGCTACGTATAGCTGTGGTGCAACGATTTTACCAGTTTGACCAACTTGCATGTCGTTTGGTACGAAACCAGCATCAACAGCTGCACGAGATGCACCCACTGCTGCGCCGATTTTGTCTGCAACTTTGTACAACAACTCAAAGTTATCGCCATTCTGCATACCACGACCACCAGAGATTACTACGTCAGCAGCAGTCAATTCTGGACGATCAGACTTAGCTAGCTCTTCACCAACGAAGCTAGAGATACCAGCATCGTGTGCAGCGTCGATCGCCTCAACAGCGGCAGAACCACCTTCAGCAGCAGCTGCATCGAATGCAGTACCACGAACAGTGATTACTTTAACTGCGTCAGAAGACTGAACAGTAGCAATCGCGTTACCAGCGTAGATAGGACGAGCGAACGTGTCAGCGCTGTCTACACGGATAATGTCAGAGATTTGCTCAACATCAAGAGCAGCAGCAACGCGTGGCAAGAAGTTCTTACCAGTTGTAGTCGCAGCAGCAAGGATGTGAGTGTAGCCTTTACCCAGGTCAGTCACTAGAAGACCAAGGTTTTCAGCCAATTGATTAGCGTAAGCAGCGTTGTCAGCAACTAGAACTTTAGCTACACCGTCAACTTTAGCCGCTTCTTCAGCTACAGCGCCACAGCCAGCACCTGCAACAAGAACAGTAATCTCGTTACCGATTGCCTTAGCCGCTGCTACTACGTTACGAGTAACAGGAGCCAGTGCGCTGTTATTGTGTTCTGCAATAACTAGAGTGCTCATTATAGTACCTTCGCTTCGTTCTTAAGTTTTTCAACAAGCTCTTCAACGCTGCCCACTTTGATGCCAGCAGAACGCTCAGCAGGTGGCTCAACTTTAAGAGTCGCTACTTTAGAAGCTACTTCTACACCTAGGTCAGCAGGAGTAGTCTTATCAAGAGGCTTACGCTTAGCCTTCATGATATCAGGAAGCTTAGCGTAACGAGGCTCGTTCAAACGCAAGTCAGTAGTTACAACCGCAGGTAGGTTCAATGCAACAGTCTGAAGACCGCCATCGATTTCACGAGTAACGTTAACTTTATCGCCATCAACAACAACTTCAGAAGCAAATGTACCTTGTGGCAGACCTGCTAGAGCAGCCAACATTTGGCCAGTCTGGTTGTTGTCAGAATCGATAGACTGTTTACCAAGAAGAATCAGGTTTGGCTCTTCTTTGTCTACGATACCTTTAAGGATTTTCGCAGCAGTTAGAGATGAAACATTTTCATCAGTTTCAACCAGGATACCACGGTCAGCACCTAGAGCTAGTGCAGTACGAATCTGCTCTTCACTCTTTTTATCGCCGATAGAAACAACTACGATTTCACTAGCAACACCTTTCTCTTTTAGGCGAACCGCTTCTTCAACAGCGATTTCACAGAAAGGGTTCATAGCCATCTTAACGTTAGCCAAATCAACATCAGTGTTATCTGGCTTAACACGAACTTTGACGTTGTAGTCAATTACGCGCTTAACAGCAACAAGAACCTTCATAGATTCCTCGTTTCAGATCAATGGGTGTATTCGTACTGGCAAAAAATCATCTCGGCTTTAGTTAAAAAACCTATGCCAGTATCCCAGAATGTTACATTGTGACTCACTTTTCATAGGTAAAGTGTTCACATTTAGTAACAAAAAAGCGGCCATATACTGACTCCAAATTACTTTCAGGTCAAGATAAACCGTGTTTTTGAGCTATTGCCCAGTAAAAGCCCTGCTTGAGCTGGCGAAATTATAGCCAATCTGCTTTAGTCTTAACCAGTTTTTCAATAAAACCATGCAATATCGCAACAAATAACAATGAGAAATTGGAGATTTACCAAATAGTTATTTATAATGCACCCGTTTTAAACGGTAGTTCGAATTTTGCTGTGCGGCATAAACCCGGCCTTTCAGGCCTTGTTACTGCAACTATTACATTTAATTAATGCGCAGCAACTTTAAGAAACACGTGTTCAATCAGCGTGAGGAGAAGAGACGTGGAAGTGGAAAGAGATTCAATGGAGTTCGACGTTGTAATCGTTGGTGCAGGCCCTTCTGGCCTATCAACTGCGATTCGACTAATGCAACAAGCTAATGAAGCTGAGCAAGAACTTACAGTATGTGTAGTAGAAAAAGGCTCCGAAGTCGGCGCACACATCCTCTCCGGTGCTGTTTTTGAACCGAGAGCACTTAATGAGCTAATTCCGGACTGGAAAGAAAAAGGCGCGCCTCTTAATACACCTGTTATTCGTGATGACATCTATGTACTTCGCGATGAGCAAAAAGCCATCAAGACTCCAGCCCCTTTCATTCCGAAACCAATGCACAACGAAGGCAACTACATTGTTAGCCTTGGTAATGTTTGCCGCTGGTTGGCAGAGCAAGCAGAAGAACTGGGTGTAGAAATCTTCCCAGGCTTCGCTGCCCAGGAAATCATTAAAGGCGACAATGGCGAAGTTCAGGGCATCATTACTGGTGACATGGGCATCGGCATGGACGGTGAGCAAAAAGACGGCTTCATGCCTGGCATGGAACTTCGTGCTAAATACACTGTTTTTGCAGAAGGCTGTCGTGGTCACCTAGGCAAACGCCTGATCAACGATTTCAACCTTAATGAAGGCAAAGGTCCTCAACATTACGGCATCGGCATCAAAGAACTTTGGGATATCGACCCTGCCAAGCATGAAGAAGGTCTTGTTGTTCACACAGCAGGTTGGCCTCTAGAAGACGGCACTGGTGGTGGTTCTTTCCTTTACCACATTGAAAACAACCAGGTAGTTGTTGGTTTGATTGTAGACCTGAGCTACAGCAACCCATACATGAGCCCATTCGAAGAATTCCAACGCTACAAGCACCACCCAGTGATCAAGCAATATCTTGAAGGTGGTAAGCGTGTTTCTTACGGTGCACGCGCAATCGCTAAAGGTGGCCTACAAGCACTACCTAAGATGACATTCCCTGGTGGTCTTCTAGTTGGTTGTGATGCTGGTACTTTGAATGCTGCCAAGATCAAAGGTTCTCACACAGCAATGAAGTCTGGCATGTTGGCTGCTGAGTCTATCTTTGAAGCCCTTAAAGCAGGTCGCGCAAACGACGAGATCACTGAATTCAAGACCAAGTTTGAATCCAGCTGGTTGTACGAAGACCTATATAAAGCTCGTAACTTTGGTCCTGCAATGCACAAGTTTGGTCTTTGGGGCGGCGGTGCATTCACTTTCATTGATCAGAACATCTTTGGCGGTAAGTTACCATTTACCCTTCAAGATCCTAAGCCTGATCATGAGCAGCTTAAACCTGCTTCTGAAAGTAAAGAGATTCAATATCCAAAACCAGACGGTGTTCTAAGCTTTGATCGTCTTTCTTCTGTATTCCTTTCAAATACAAACCATGAAGAAGATCAGCCTGTTCACCTTCAGTTGACAGACCCGAACATTCCGCTTCAGCAAAACCTTCCAATGTACGCAGAGCCAGCACAACGCTACTGCCCTGCAGGCGTTTACGAAATTGTGAAAAACGAAGAAGACGGTTCTGACAAGTTCCAAATCAACGCTCAAAACTGTGTACACTGTAAAACGTGTGACATCAAAGACCCAAGCCAGAACATTACTTGGGTTGCTCCTGAAGGTACTGGTGGTCCAAACTACCCGAACATGTAATTTCAGGTAATACTAAAAAGCCAGCATTTAATGCTGGCTTTTTTGTTGTCTTATAAACCAAATCACCTATCACTATGACAAACTAATCATCCGCCCTATCCTCTCCACACTGCCAACACAAATCAAAGGCAGGTTCATTTTCTTCCTTACAAGCACAACAGCACCACTCACCAGTAACCTGCACACTATTTGCCGCCTTTATTAAATTCAATGCCCGCTCTTCCCGCCAGTCGTCCACCCATAGCTCCGGCCATACATCTACATAAGCTAGCTCACCAGCAGCACCAGCCGAAAACTCATTCCGAATCTCCGCATTGATACCTTCAATCGCCAAAAGATTCTGCATATGAGCAACCATAAAACCATTAGGATGAGTAAATACCTTTATCAAAAAAACACCTCTAAAACAGCACACCTTCACTTTGATTTTAGCCAATTACGACCAGAATCCGGTAAAATGCCGGAAATTTTGACTTTAGTAAGCCGCGCTTTCTCCCAGGAACACATGAAAAACCTTATCTTATTCAACAAGCCCTTTAACGTACTCTCTCAATTTACCGATCAAGAAGGCAGAGCAACGTTAGCCAATTTTATTACTGAAGAAGGTTTTTACGCAGCAGGCCGCCTCGACTACGATTCCGAAGGCTTATTACTTCTCACCAACAATGGTCAGCTACAAAATCAAATAGCTCATCCCAAGCATAAAATGCCAAAAACATACTGGGTGCAAGTAGAGGGTGACATTTCAGACGACCAACTTAATCAACTTAGAAATGGCGTCACACTGAAAGATGGGCCAACCAAGCCCGCTAAAGCCAAGCGAATCCCGGAACCTGCTATTCTTTGGCCAAGAAACCCGCCCATACGGGAGCGGGCAAATATCCCAACCAGCTGGATAGAGTTAACCATCTCAGAAGGACGAAACCGGCAGGTTCGCCGCATGACCGCGCATGTAGGTGCACCAACCCTGAGGCTCATTCGTTATGCAATAGGCCCATGGAACATCGCAAATCTAAGTAACGGAGAACACACATTTCTGGAAGTTAACGTACCCGAACAATCAGCAAAACAGGCAAGCCTAAAGAATAAAACCAGACCCTCTGCGTCCAAAAGACGAACGAACAAATCCACCTCCAGAGACGCCAGCCGCAATAAAAAGCCAAGAAAATTTAACAGATGAGCTAATTTATCCTAGAATAGCCCCCTATTTTTTACACTGGTTAGCATTATGGTTTGGAAACCTCACGGAACAGTCGCCACCATCGTGGAGAAAGACGGGAAGTTCCTTTTAGTTAAAGAAATTTCCAATGGGAAAGAGGTATACAACCAACCAGCAGGACACATTGAAGCCGATGAATCCGTATTTGATGCCGCAATACGGGAAACCGAAGAAGAAACCGGATACCAGGTTTCTCTCAACAAATTTGTTGGCATCTACATTTATAAGGCACCAAGTAACGGGGTGACCTATCATCGGTACTGTTTTTCAGCGGACATCGTCAACTACGACGAAACAGCACCTCTGGATGAAGGCATTATTGAAGCCTGCTGGCTTTCATTGGACGAAATAAAAGCACAATCTGAAATGATGAGAAGCCCTATCGTGTTGAAGTGCATTGAAGATTACATCAATCGCCCCCATCAACCGTTAGAACTCATTTTTGAACATCTTTAATTTCATTACCCGTACAGTAAAGCACCAATCAGGAAAGTTCATGAAAGTTATAGTTGGCATGTCAGGTGGCGTAGATTCTTCAGTATCCGCCCTACTCCTTCAACAACAAGGCTATGAAGTCGAAGGCCTGTTTATGAAGAACTGGGAAGAAGACGACGGCACAGAATACTGCACAGCCATGGACGACCTTGCAGATGCTCAGGCGGTTGCCGATAAACTTGGCATCAAGCTGCACAAGGCAAACTTTGCTGCAGAATACTGGGATCGGGTTTTCGAACATTTCCTTCAAGAATACAAGGCGGGTCGTACCCCAAACCCGGACATTCTTTGCAATAAGGAAATCAAATTCCGAGCATTTCTGGATTACGCTGTTCACTTGGGTGCAGACTACATCGCTACGGGACATTACTGCCGAAAACAAGACATTAACGGACAGTCCTGTTTGGTTAAAGGTCTCGACAACAACAAAGACCAAAGTTACTTCCTGCACGCCGTTGGCGGTGACAAGATTGCCAAGACCCTGTTTCCTGTCGGTGAACTTGAAAAACCGGAAGTTCGCAGAATTGCTGAAGAACACGATCTGATTACGCACAACAAGAAAGACAGTACCGGCATTTGCTTTATTGGTGAGCGTCGCTTCAAAGATTTTCTTAAGCAGTACATCCCTGCACAGCCCGGCAATATCGAAACCGCTGAAGGTGATATCATAGGCCGTCACGATGGTCTTATGTACCACACCCTGGGCCAACGCCAAGGTTTGGGCATCGGTGGTTTAAGCAATTACAGCGAAGACCCCTGGTACGTAGCCAAGAAGGATCTTGAACGTAATGTTCTGGTAGTTGTTCAAGGTGGGCAGCACCCTCTGCTCTACTGCGACGGATTAATTGCCGGAAAACTGGATTGGGTAAATGACGCCCCCAAAGATGGCACCCGATTGATGGCCAAAACACGCTATCGCCAACCGGATCAAGCCTGCACAGTCGCCCAACAAGAAGACGGACGATACAGGGTAATCTTTGATGAGCCACAACGAGCAGTCACCCCCGGCCAGTCGGTAGTATTCTACGACGGCGATATCTGTTTGGGCGGCGGTATTATCGAACACACCTTTGACAACGACTAAGATCCAATTTTGTAGCGAGTTGAGAGCGTTTTGAAACATACAATAGAAGACAAAGCAGTCGCCCTGGCCGGTGTTTTTCAAGCTGCATTCATGGTCGATCAAATTGCCAATCAGGGAAGCTGTAACTCTTTCTCACTGGAAAGCAGCCTAAAGTCTTTAACAATCACCAATCCCGAAAACACGCTAAGCGTGTTCGATGGTAAGGCGCACAATATCCGCCAGGGACTTCAAGCACTTAAAGAATTTATGACACCTAAGTCGCAGGGCATTACCCCCAATGCACTAAGATATGCCATATCGCTTTTGCATATTGAATCCCGACTGCGCAGAGAACCGGATTTATTGAACGTCATTTCAGAGCGTTTAGAACATCTTGATAAACAACTTGAGCATTTCGATATTACACATGAAAACATCATCAAGTCGCTTGCAGATGTCTACAAAGACACAATTAGCACTCTGAAATTCAGAATACAGGTTAACGGAAATCCGACCTATCTTCAGAATCCTTCCAACGCCGAGAAAATCCGGGCTATCCTGTTAGCAGGTGTACGCGCTGCCATTTTATGGCGACAAGTTGGAGGAAGACGCTGGCATCTGATCTTTTCAAGAAAACAATACCAGCAAGCCTGTAGTCGCCTTATGGACATGGGGTATCAATGACATCGCAACCGACTCAATTGGTCGATTGTGAACCTCAGATTTACCCCGTTAAAGAATGAACCTAGCCACCTAAATACGAAACGGTACCTAAAATGAATCTAAATGCACTCACTGCTCTATCCCCTGTTGACGGCCGCTACGGTAGTAAAACCAAAGCCCTTCGCAATCACTTCAGCGAATACGGCTTGATTCGTAACCGCGTCAAAGTGGAAGTTCGTTGGTTGCAAGCGCTTGCGAATAACCCAGCCATTGAAGAAGTCACCCCCTTCTCTGATGAAGCAAATGCGCTTTTAGAAACATTGGTATCCGGTTTTTCAGAAGCAGAAGCTAACCGAGTAAAAGAGATTGAAACAGGCCCAGGTGGTACCAACCACGATGTAAAAGCTGTTGAATATCTAATCAAGGAACGCATCAAAGATAACGATGAACTAAGCAAAGTACTTGAGTTTGTTCACTTTGCGTGTACTTCCGAAGACATCAATAACCTGTCTCACGCCTTGATGCTTGCAGGTGGACTTGAAGAAACCATCATTCCTGAAATGACCAAAGTGATTGATGCAATTCGCGCCCTGGCACACAACTATGCTGAACAGCCAATGCTATCTCGTACCCACGGTCAAACTGCATCACCGACCACTATGGGTAAAGAAATGGCGAACGTTGTTGCCCGCTTGGAGCTGCAACTGAACGCCATTAAGAATGTAAAGCTGCTAGGCAAGATTAATGGTGCTGTAGGTAACTACAACGCACACCTGTCAGCCTATCCAAACGTAGACTGGGTTGCTCATGCAAAATCCTTTGTTGAGTCTTTGGGTCTAACCTGGAACGCATACACAACTCAGATTGAGCCACACGACTACATCGCTGAACTTTATGACGCGATCGCTCGATTCAACACCATTCTGATCGATTTTGATCGTGACATTTGGGCCTATATCTCATTGGGTTACTTCAAACAACGTCCTGTGGCTGGCGAAGTAGGCTCTTCAACAATGCCTCATAAGGTAAACCCGATTGATTTCGAAAATTCAGAAGGCAACTTGGGCATTGCCAACGCCATCATGCAACACCTGTCTGCCAAACTTCCTATCTCTCGCTGGCAGCGCGATCTGACAGACTCAACCGTTCTTCGCAACCTGGGTGTTGGTCTTGGCTACTCTTTGATTGCCTACGGAGCAACTCTTAAAGGCATTGGCAAGCTTGAGCTGAATGCAGATCGCCTACTGGAAGACTTGAACAACGCCTGGGAAGTTATGGCCGAGCCAATTCAAACAGTAATGCGTCGCTACAATATCGAAGGTGCATATGAGAAGCTTAAAGAACTGACTCGCGGTAAAACCATTGACCAACAAGCCATGCAAACCTTTGTTGAGAGCCTGGACATCCCTGCTGAAGCAAAACAATTGCTTATGGATCTAACGCCTGCGACCTACATTGGTAACGCGGTT
>JBFHTA010000066.1:0-15315 GCA_041590855.1 Pseudomonadales bacterium | reverse complement strand
TGTTTTTCTGCGTTTAAGGTCTTGTTCAGCGTCTGAAAATGTCAGTTGACTCATGATCTGGTTCCGAAAAAGAAGTTTCCGATATTTTACTAAAAGTGGCAGACTTGTTCAGAGCTTCCTTAGTGTTTGTTGAAACATTTAGTGAGATTTCTATCTTCAGTCTGAAATCAGAAAATGTTTTTGTTCAGGGCATTCTTGGTTTTTTGTTAACCAGCTTTATTGCCTATTGGTGGCATAGGGCAATGCACAAATTTGATTTGCTTTGGCGTATCTTTCATCAGCTTCATCATAGCCCGAGGCGCATAGAGGCACTGACGTCTTTTTACCTGCATCCCTTTGACGGAATCGCAGCTACCTTCCTAAATGCTTTGTGTTGTTACCTGATTCTTGGCTTGGATGCATATGGCACTGCTATCAGTTTGATTATTGCTGCAATCTACAATATTTACATTCACGCCGATTTAAAAACACCTTACTGGTTGGGCTACCTTCTTCAACGGCCGGAAATGCATAGGGTTCATCATAAGCACATGCACCACGCACAAAACTATGGGCTCGCCGTTTGGGATTTATTGTTTGGCACATTTTCGAACCCGAAGGAGTACGTTAGGGAAGTTGGTTTTGATCCGCCTCGTGAGAACCGCATTTACGAGATGCTGAAAAACAAGGACGTTTATAAGAGTTAATATGGTCTTTAGACGGAGACTGTAATTTATTTAGTAAAACTGCCTTTCTCTATATTCCTTTGCCTAAGAACCCGGCTGAAACCTTCATCGGTTTGTCAATCTACTGCTAGAGTTTATAACGAGTAGATTCTAGAGCCTGACACCATGAAACATATCTTATACGTACTTTTCCTATCCTTGCTTTCTTTCAATTCCGCCGCTAATTCCGTTGTTGATCAGTGGAAAAATGGATTGTCCGGTTCACGGCTAACGTCATATTCAGGTTCTGCAATCAGCTCCAACAGCACGTTGACAGTTATCAGTTTCTGTAGGAATGGTCGTTATAGCTATTACAAAGAAGGCAGTTGGTCTGTGCCAGGTACTGCCGGAGGGGCGTCCAATAATACAGTGACAGGCACTTGGGATGTTCAGCAGCATAATGCGATCACCTACTTAACCTATGTTACGGATTATGGTGATAAAGGGGCATTTCCCATCTATTTACAAAATAATGGCCGCGTCAATATTGGCGGGGCATCCTATGCTGTTGAGCGTGGTCAGGCCGGTTGTTAGTTGAACCCTCTCTTTTTCGGGACTCAGAGGATGAGTCTAAACTCAATCTCTTATTTGCTGTGTCGCAGATCACGTATTTTTTGTCTTTCATAAAACTGGCACAAAGTCTTCATCGTTTTATACCCTGGCTGTAGCATTCGCTCCGTCTAATACCTTGCTCCTAACAAAAATATAACCATACGATTAAACAATGGAGCACTTATGCGAAAACTGCTGTTAGTCCCGACTTTACTGGGATCTGGGATGCTGTCGTCTGCGCTGGCAGTGGCGGATATCAGAATCAACGAGGTGGATAGTGATAACCCGGGTACAGACACTAAAGAGTTTATTGAACTCTACGATGGTGGCGTTGGTAATACGTCGTTGGATGGCTATTCGATCGTCCTTTTCAATGGCAGTAATGATGCAAGTTACAAAACCATCGACCTGACCGGTCAGTCTACAAATGGTGACGGTTATTTTGTGGTGTGTGGTGATTCTGAGGTAATCAGCAAGTGTAATCTGGACGTGTCGCCAGACAGCAATCTGATTCAGAACGGAGCCGACGCTGTGGCTTTGTATCAGGCGGCTTCGAATCAGTTTCCGAATGGTTCTCCCATTACCTCAGATCAACTGGTAGATGCCTTGGTGTATGACACCAACGACGGCGACGACAGCGGATTGCTTGCTCTGTTGAACGCAGGTCAGCCGCAGGTTAATGAGGGCGGCGCAGGCGATAAAGATAACCACTCCAATCAACGGTGTGGCGATGGCAACCTCAGAGATACCGACGGTTATCAGCAGCACACGCCCACACCAGGTATAGCGAATCTTTGTGGAGACGGGCCGGATGAACCAGAACCAACCTTGGGTGAGTGTGGTGATTCGACTCTGGAAAACTTTGCATTGATCAGTCGAGTTCAGGGCAGGGTTACCGACGTAACCAATGATGCCAGCCCGTTGCTTGGAAATACGGTGATTGTTGAAGCGATTGTGACGACCGACTTGCAGGGCGGTACGTTGGCCAACGGCGATTCCTCTTTCCAATACAGTGGTTATTGGTTGCAAGAGGAGACATCGGATCAAGACAGTGATGAAGCCACATCTGAAGGGCTGTTCGTTTATGATTTTCGCAACCCGGTAAACGTAGGTGACAAGGTTCGCCTGATGGCAAGGGTGACAGAATTTAATAACCTGACTCAGTTGACCAACGTTGAAGATATGGTGGTGTGTTCTTCTGGTAATCCATTGCCTGAAGCTACCGAAATTCGCTTGCCGGTGGCCTCTCTTGAAGCGCTGGAAGCCCTGGAAGGTATGCGAGTGACTTCATCACAAAATCTAGTTGTCAGCGATTTGTTTGGCACTGGCTACGGTTTTGGTAATTACGGGCAGTTTGTGGTGTCTTCGACGTTACACTTCCAGCCGACAGAAGTTGCCTTGCCAGGTTCAGCTGAGGCGAAAGCCGCAGCCGATGCCCGACCTCTGGATGTGTTGTTGATTGATGACGGTGTGTCTGCCGCTTACCCAAGCTTTATTCCGTTCCCTGATGAGAGTGGTTTCTCTGCAGAAAACCCGATGCGAATCGGCTATCAGGTTCGTGACCTTGCCGGGGTGATGCACGGCTGGCGTAATAATTACACGGTTATTCCTTCCGATCTGACCATTGATCCGGTTGCGCCAAGAACGTTGGAACCTGTTGTGTCAGAAGATGCGGATTTGGTGGTTGTAGGGATGAATGTGCTGAACTACTTCAATGGGGATGGTCAGGGCGGTGGCTTCCCGACGTCTCGTGGCGCGCCAAGTTATGATGCTTTTACTATGCAAACCGATAAGATCGTTTCTGCATTGACGGCGATGGATGCGGATGTAATCGCATTAATGGAAATAGAAAACGACGGTTACGGTGCTGATAGTGCTATTCAGGCATTGGTGGATGAACTGAATACCCAACAATTGCCGGGTAATGAGTACCGTTTTGTTGACCCTGGCGTTAACGCGATCGGTTCTGACGAGATTGCCGTTGGGTTGTTGTATCGACCTGCCAAGCTTTCGACCACGGGCAATACGGTGATTTTGAGCAGTGAAAACTCGCCGTTGGATGAGAATGGTGAGCCTTTATTCATTGATGCTAAAAATCGTCCGTCGTTGATTCAGACGTTTTCTTATGCCGGTGAAACGTTCACCTTGTCAGTGAATCATTTGAAGTCGAAGGGCTCTGCTTGTAACGAGCCAAACGAAGGTCAGGACGGACAAGGCAATTGTAATATCACTCGAACCAAAGCCGCTCAAGCGCTGACCCTTTATCTGGCCACTCACCCGACCGGGGTAGAAACCGATAATATCATGGTGCTCGGCGATCTCAATGCGTACAGCCAGGAAGACCCCATGCAAATGTTCTACAGCCATGGTTTCACCAATCTGAAGTACACCGACAAGGCTACAGAAGCGCAGCCGTTTTCTTTCTCGTTCAGTGGTTTCCTGGGTAGCCTGGATCATGCCTTAGCGTCTGAGGCCCTGCTTGATCGCGTAGTGAGTGTGGATGCCTGGCACATTAACTCGGTGGAAGACTCGCTGATGGATTACCTGACGGAAGCCAACGGTCAGCCATTTGATTCTGTGGACAACTATGCCGCTCCGGACGCTTATCGTTCCTCGGATCATGATCCGATCGTGGTGGGGCTGCAATTCGCGAATCATGTGCCAATTCAAGTCAGTGAGATTCCTACATTAGCGCTGAGCAGCAAAGATCAGGAGGTAGCTATCGATCTGAGTGATTACTTTGAGGATGCCGATAACGACACCTTACTGTATCAGGTGGAAGGCTTACCGAGTGGCTTTATGGTGACGGAAGAAGGCTTGATCTCTGCAGAATTAACGGATGCCAGCTTTGAACACCTACCTGTTACAGTCACAGTGACTGTATCGGATGGCCGTGACCAAGTAATGGCGGAGTTCAATATCGAGGATCACAGGCCGCAGCCTAATCCATGGCAACGGATCATTGATTTTCTAACCCGCTTGTTGAACTGGTTGTTTGGTCGTTTCTAACGGCTTAACTTTTGCTCTCTCTGGTTGATCCAGAGAGGGCTCTAATAAAACCAAAGCGGCATAAAGGTCACCATCATCAAACTGCTACTTAGTACCAGAATCGGCAGTATTACCCGTTCATGGGGCAGATAGACACCTCTTAAACCACCCGTATTGTTCTTATCTTCAGCTGTGAGAGTCAGCTCTGACCACTCGTGCACTGGTACTTGCTGTCGAGTCAGCAGGTGGTTCATGGCCACTGGGGGCGTGACGTAGGCCAGCTCAAAGGCAACCAGAGTAATCATCCAAAAGTGGATTGGGTTAATGCCCTGATCATAGGCGAAAGGCGCGAGCGTCATACTTACCAGAATTAAAGCGCCGAACGGGTCGAGAATCATACCAATCAAAATTAACAGTACGACCAGAGCGATAAGTGTTCCTGTCATTGACAGGTCTGCGATGGGCAGGGCATTTATCCAACCCGGGTCGAAGGAGGTATTGCCGAGAGAATAGGAACAAAGCATCACTAACAAGATAGCCCCGCTGTGTTCAAAGCTTTCTGTCAGGGCATGACTGATCTTTTTAGTGCTAGAGCTAAACGTTGATACGTGGTTGGCTCTGTTTTCCATCAGCAACAAGCTGAACATCAGAAGTAATAAGAAATAAGGGGCGGAGAACTCGTTAAACGAAAGCCCCAAAACTGTTTGAAAAATCAGGATGAGAATCGCGCCGAAAACCGTATAGGGTAGTAGCTGTTTCAATACTTGGGTGGTCGTTGCGCCTTGGGCTTCGGAATGCTCTGCTTCATCATCTGTCAGGATGGGGTTGGGCATCAGTTTTACGATCACCAAAAGTAACGTCAGTGTTAAAACAAATACCAGACTGCCCCAATAGAAGAGCTCGTTGGTGGTGACTTCTTTATTCAAAAAGGCAATGGCGACAATCAGTAAACTGGGAGAAAGTACCACCCCTGTGCTGCCTGTCATGGCTGTGATTGCCAAGGTGAACTGACGCCTCAGTGGTAATCTGCTCAAACTAAGATAAATCAGGCCGCCCATGGCTAAAATGATGATGCCTGACGCCCCGGTAAAGGCGGTGGGAATGGCCATGAATGCCACCAGACTTATAGCCACCGCGACGGGTTTTCGGATGATGCAAAGCACAAGCTGAATCAGCAGTTCGGCCAGCCGACTGTGTTTGATCAGCATGCCTAGCCAGATGTACAGGCCGATTTGTAAGTAGATCATCGGCATTTCAAACATTTGCCCAATCAGTAGCGCTAGTTCGTGATCGGTGCGTTCTTTATCCAATCCCACTGAAAGAAGAATCATCCAGCTGTAAATTGGAATGCCCTTCAATACCTGGATAAGTCGTTGAGTTAGAGAACGCTTGCCCTTGATAGGCGTTCCGCTTAAATCAGACTGACCCAGAATCAAATAGTAGAGACACAGGCATAAGTTGAGGCCAAAAGCGATGGAGAGCAACCAATAGGCATGGGCGTTATCGCTGAGGTAGTTTCTTTCTACCAGATGTTGAGCGTACTCATAACATGCGTAACAGATAAGGGCATTACTTAGTATCTGAGCAATCAGAGAAACGCGAGTTCTTTGATCGTCCGGTGATAACGACAGGTGCTTTTTTTGCCAAGTGGCTGAAATCAAACTCACCAGAATAAAGAGCGACAGGATGATCGATTGCTGACCGGTTAACCAGAGGTTGAGCGATTGAATGAGTTGTTCCAGTTGTTTGATGGCATGCCCCAGTGTTTTTGGGGGAAGTTCCGTGTCATTTGATAGTATTTGTTCCGTGGTGTTGGGTAGCTCGTGTCTGGTGTTTGAGCAGGGGGACCTAGCCGTTGTTCCTATGTGGGCATCGGTTTGTTCTTCTTCACCCAAAAGATCATCCAGCAGCAATAGGTCTTCCTGCTGGGTGAATGACGCACTTTCGCATGGGGAAGGTGCTGTGGAGGATACAGAGTTGAGCGTTAGTTCGGCATAGTTAGGCCATAAATAGTTACCAAAAGTGTAAATGCGCTCCTGTAGCCCACTGGATATACCAATCACTAGCACACAGAGCAGGGCTAATCCTCCTAACGAGTGCAGAGCAAAAGTTAAGAGGTTTTTTGGGCGAACTTTCGATCGTACTGATGGTTGATCTGACAGGGATCTTTGGTTCATCGAATCGTTGGATGTACTCATTCTTTGTTGTCTGCGCTGCATTCGGCTAACGACGGAGTAATTTTGCAACGGACTTTTCTGAACAGTGTCAGCGCAGTGGCGTTATAAATACCCTGGTTTCTGAGATGCAGGCGCGAGGTTCGGTGCTTTTCGTTCCATTTCTCTTTGATCTCGGAATCCACCTGAATCCAGTACTTTGCCGGAATGTTTTGTTCAAAGGTGTTCAATACCTCAAAACTCTGATCGAGTTGTTGTTGAACATAGCTTCGGGAATTCTGGCCAAAGGAGTCCGGCAACTTTGATTTACGCACTACCAGTTGCATAGTGCTTTGGTGTAAGGGCCAGTTGATGATACCGCCGTCTGGCTCCAATCCTTTGTGCATTTCCAACAGTTCAAAAGCCGTAGCCGGGGCTCCGGTGAGATCCACTAAGTGGTTATTAAATTTCTGGATGGCGTTGTTGAGGGTGGAAGGCACAGGTATCAATCCGGTTTGTTCGATCAGGTAGTTGGTTTCCGGTGTGTTATCCAAAACCGTGATTTTCTTGCCTGACAGCTTGTCGGGGTGGCTTAAAGCCTTATCCGTGACAAACCCAAACAATGCTCCGGTCGGAACGATGGCTGCGATTTCATAATCGTCTTGTTGCATGAACTTGGCGGCCTTTGGTGACGATAGGGTATTCAGGATGAGCTTCAAATGTTGGTAGTCCGGGATGGCGCCAATGGCATTCAGTGAGCCTGTGAAATGGTTAAAGTTACGCGCCCGGATGCCTGGTAAATTCACAAGGTCACAATGGCCGGATTGAAAATCTTCCAGAGCCAGTCGGTCACTGGCGTAATGTTTAAACTTTAACTGCACGCCCCAGTTCAACGCTTTCGCTTGATAGTCTGTCATGATTCGGCTTATCGGGCCGTTCTGACCAATCAAATCGTATAAGCACATATCCACCGTTTGGACGTTGATGGTTTGGTTATTGAGTGTTTGGCTATTGTTTCCTTGGCTATAGTCTCCTTGAACGCCATGAGGTTGAGCGACTGCCAGGTTGAAAAAGCCCAGACTGATTAGCCCGATTACTCTGGTTAACCTTCTGTTGGTTGAGACTTTCTGATGGCTTTGTTTGGTGACAAGGTTGAAGAAACCTGCGATTGCCTTTGAAAAAAGGGTAATGGTCGAATGATGAGAGTTCGAATGAACATTAGTCGAGTAATGTGCTGTCGAGCGATTAAGGTTGGGCGCTTGATGGTGGTGCATGGCCGTCTCTCTTTACTTGTTATTGTTCTTATGTGTCTTTTATGGAATCAGGAAACTAAGAGTAACAAGGCGAGACCGGTGGAGCGTCCTACTTTAGGTGGAGAAAAGGATGAAAAGTGAGCCCGGAATAGGGCTCACTTAGCAATGGCTTACTTTTTAGCGGTTAGCTTGAACCTTTATTGAACCAAGGTTTCTTTAATTTCAGCCACCACACGGCGGTTTTCTTTACGGCCAGTTGCGGTGTTGTTATCTGCAATCGGTTGTTCTTCACCATAACCTACAGCCTTGACTCGGCTGGCTTCAACACCGTAGGTGCCGGTCAAAATGGCCATTACAGAGTCTGCACGACGTTGAGACAGAGATTTGTTGTAGGCAGCACTGCCACGGTCATCAGTATGACCTTCAATGGTTACGCTTGTGCTGGTGTGTTGTTTCATAAAGTCCGCTACGCGTTTAATCTCGCTATAGGATGCCTGAGGTACTTCGGCCGAGTTATTGGCAAAATTGATGGCCAGATTAATGGAGACGGTTTGTTTCAGCGGAATACGACAGCCTTTTTCATCGACCTGAACACCGGGTGCCGTGGTCGGGCATTGATCTTTGTAATCCGGTACACCGTCGTTATCAGAATCTAACGGGCAGCCTTTGGCATCAACAGGGGCTCCTTTCGGAGTGCCAGGGCATTGATCCTGGTAATCGTAAACGCCGTCACCATCGGAATCCAGTGGGCAACCGGAGCTGTTCACCGCAACGCCTTTAGGTGTGTTCGGGCAGCTGTCACGATCGTCTGTTACGCCATCTCCATCAGAGTCCATAGCAACCGGTGCGGCTGCAATCATGGGTTCAGGTTCGCGCTTCATTGGCTCTGAACCGCCAAATGCATAGCTGATGCCTATGCTGACCAGCGCATCCCAGGATTCTTCATCCAAACTGTTGATGGCTCTGGCTTCCAGACGACTCGACCAATCTTTATTGAATGAGTATCTAGCTCCACCGCCAAGTTGCAGTTGGGTTTCTTCGTGATCTGCGTTGTCATAATCAAATTGGGCATGCCCAATGGCCGCGCCTAAAAAGGGTTTCCAGTTGCCGGATTCAGGAAGGTAATAAAGAGCACCTAAGCGTAACTGATCTAAATCGGCGTCATCGTTTCCATCTTCACCGTCAGGATTAGAGTACATATAGGTGGCTTCCGCCCCCCAGCGTTCGGTAATAACGTACTCGCCACCCAAAATCGCGGTTACCGCGTCGTCGGCATTACGTTCGCTATCAAACATTTGATAGCCAACGGCAGGGTTGATGTAAAAGGTGCCAGGGTTTTCAGCAACGGCTTGTGATGAAACGCATGTAATGGATGTAACCAATAACAGGCGCGAGAGGTGCTTAGGGCTCATAGGGACTCCGGTGTCGTTTTAGGTATAAAGGTTCCATGGTTTTGTATGGAAACACTCCGACTTGACTACCTTAGACTAGCTCAGATTTTACGATTTTCGAGTCTGTGCTGTGTCTTCAAGTCGGGTATAGCGACAAGAGTATATAAAGTATCGATAGGTTATAGTATCTAACTGTTTGAAATAGATGTGTACCTAGCTACACATCTCACAGCTCACATCTTCCGAGTTTAACGCCTGCGCCAGCCTTGAGTTCGGCTAATTAGCCATTGGCTGATTAGGCTATAGAGTAACTTCACTGCAAGAGCGCTTACAAAAATCAGCATAGCCATCGCGGCGGCTGGGGCAGTGTCTCCGGCGTCGTCCATGTTTAACACGGCTACAGAAGCCAGCATGGTATCAACGCTGTACAAGAACACGACTGCTGAAACGGTTGTCATTGCGTTTACAAACAGATAGATGCCGACTTCCAATATCGCAGGGATAGTCATCGGGAGAGTGACTCTTCCCAATGTGACATAGAAGGGGACTTTTAAAGATTCAGATACATGCTCGATTTCAGTGGGTAGCTGTTTGAAGGCCGTTACCATCGTTAGGTGGCCCACCGTTAGAAAATGAACCACAGAAGAGATCATCAAAATCAAGAAGGTGCCATAAATCACGTTGAGAGGGTTATTTACCTGGTTAAAGAAGAAAATGTAGCTCAAGCCCAGTACCAGGCCAGGTACAGCCGCCGGAATCACAGACAGCATATGAATAGCTTTACGAACCCCTGGCCATAGCTCAATTTTTTGACAGGCATAGGCCGAAAGAAATATGAAGGCCGTGCCCAGAATCATGGTGCCAGTCGCCATAATCAGAGAATTTTGATAAGCCGCCCAGCCGCCACCGTCCATCATTTCGAACTGGTAATTGTTGAAGGATAGGCTTAGGTCATAAGGCCAGAAGGTGACCAGAGACGAATATCCCGCCATACCGATAATGGCCAGGATGATGGACGAGATTAGCGCACAGAAAATAAATGCCATGCCATCCCGATAAGGTGAGGGTGCTGGCTTGAAGGTAACGGATTTGCTGTCGAACATGTGTTGTTGTTTTCGCTGTACCCACTGATCCACCACAAAGGTAATCAAGGCTGGCACCAGCAGCATGATGCTAACCACCGCGCCCATCGAGAAGTTTTGTTGACCGATGACTTGCTTGTAAATATCGGTTGCTAATACGTTGTATTGGCCGCCGATCACTTTAGCCACACCGAAGTCGGTAACGACCAGTGTAAATACAACGGCGGTGGCTGAAATCAGACCGTACTTACAGCCAGGTAAGGTGACAGTGAAAAAGGTGCGAATGGGGCCTGCACCCAGCACTTCACTGGCTTCGTAGAGGCGCGCATCCTGTTGGCGTAAAGCGGTGGTGAGAATTATCAGTGCGTGCGGAAAGGCCCAGAAGGAAATACCAAACACAATGCCTGATAAGCCGTAGATGGACTCAAACGGCCAGAATTCTTTCATAACCCCCTGATTGCCAAACCAATAGATTAAGCTGATGGCAGACAAAAGAGAGGGCGTTAGCAAGGGAATGTAGGCAATGCCTTTGAACAGGGTTTTACCTGGCATACGTGTTCGGGTAAAGCACCAGGCTGTGGTGAAGGCAAGAGCGATTACAATCACAGTGGCAATCAAACCGAGAGTTAAGGTATTTGTGATGGAGTAGGTGAGTGCCGGATTGCCGAGGTAATTGATAAAGTTTTGCAGACCGATGAATTGGCCGCTTTTATCTTCTACGCTGTGAATCAACAGACTGTACAAAGGCAAGACCAAACAAGTGAGTAGAGCGCCAAGTAATAGCAATAACCATACGCGTTTAATGATGGATTCCTTATCAACGTCTTTTAAAACGCTTAATGGATTAAAGTGGGATGTAGGTGCGTTAGCTGACATGTCGATGGCTTTCCAATGTCTTGTTTAATGATGTTCGTGGTTAACTAAAGCTCTATTTAGTCTGGGGTGTGCAAAGATCTTGGTGGGTCACTTCAAACCAAACCGGTTGGTTGATGGCAAACCCGGATTTCTTTAACCATGCCGTCGCAATGTCCACATGAATGTGCTGTTCAGACACCGTATGGTCTGTCACCGTCAGGGTTAATCGGGTAGTTGCACCCTGATATTCCATGCCTTCGATCACGCCGGATTGTCTGTTTTCTTTCGGTGTATTGAACACCTCGATCCACTCTGGCCGGACGATCATAGATCCCTCTGATCCGGGCAACGTCATACGATTTATGGTTCCGACAAACTCGGCGACAAATTCTGTGGCCGGGGTAGTGTAAATTTCGTCTGGCGTGCCTATTTGCTCGATGCGCCCCTGATTCAATACGGCAATGCGATCAGAGATTGCCAAGGCTTCTTCCTGATCATGGGTCACCATAATGGTGGTGATGCCGGTTTTCTTTTGAAGGGCTTTCAGTTCTTGCCTGAGACTCAATCGCACTTTAGCGTCAAGGGCAGAGAGAGGTTCGTCCAACAATAGCAGTCTAGGTTTGGGGGCCAAAGCTCTGGCCAATGCTACGCGCTGTTGTTGCCCGCCTGATAATTGAGCCGGGTATCGGTCTGACAGGTCATCCAACCCAACCAGCGAGATCAGTTCTTCGGTGCGGGCTTGGCGTTCTTCCTTAGTGTTGCCTTTCGACTTCAAGGCATAGCTAATGTTTTCTGCCACCGTCAGATTGGGGAACAAGGCGTAAGATTGGAAGACAATCCCGAAATCTCGCTGTCGTGCCGGTTTATGAGTGACTTCATTGCCAGACAAAACAATGGTGCCTTCATTGCAAGTTTCCAGCCCCGCTATGGTTCTCAATAAGGTTGTTTTACCGCAACCGGAAGGCCCAAGAAAGCTGACAAATTCCCCTTCATTGATGGTGAGGTTGATGTCTTTTAATGCATGGAAATCATCATAAAACTTATTCAGATTGGTTAACTCTACACTGGCTTCGTTGGTTTCCAGATTATCTGTGAGGCTTGCTGACGCCGTTACAGCGTTGCTAACGGGGCGTCCGAACGATGCGTTGTTTGACGTTCTGGCGTTCGGCGCGGGGGTTACCGGTCTGCTGACAGACACATTGGCCGAAGCAATGAAATGAAAAGGGCGTTGAATTAACAGGTTTAAACGCGAAAGTATCGTGGTCATCGTTCAAACTCCTAATGCGAGATAACTATTAACAAACAAGTAAAAAGCAAGGTCTTTACTACTACCACTAAAGACCTTGCCAAAACGTGTGTGTAAACACGCTCGATAACTGTGCTGCGGTGCTTGGATTGGCTGTGGTGATTAGCTCTTTGGCTCTGACTTGGAGTCATAACGTTTTTGCCACTCTGCCAGAATCTTGTCGCGATTTTTAGCCGCCCACTCGAAGTCGTTCTTGATCATTTTTTCACTGACTTCGGCTGGGAAGTGCTCCACAGGCTTGGCTACACCAGGGTATGCCACAACGGCATAGCCATTGTTGTACAGCTCGTTGGCTGTTTTGGTGATCGACCAATCAACCAGTTTCTTGGCTGCTTCCATTTTCTTGGTGGTGTTAAGAATAGCGGTGGCTTCGATTTCCCAGCCAATACCTTCGGACGGAATCACCAACTCAAGCGGGGCACCTTTCTTGATCAGCTTGGCACCACGGTATGCGAATGAAATACCGATTGCGGTTTCACCGGAGGCAGCTAATTTACAAGGCTTGGAACCCGAGTGAGTGTAGCGGCTGATGTTCTGGTGCAGGCCATCCATAAACTTCCAGCCTTCTTCTTCACCAAAGGTTTGTAGCCAGCTGGATACATCCAGGAAGCCCGTACCAGACGAATTCGGGTTCGGCATAATTACATGGCCTTTGTAGTCAGGCTTGGTTAAATCTTTCCATGATGTGGGTTTTGGCAGGTTATGCTTTTCTGCTTCTACCGTGTTAAAACAAATGGCTGCAACCCAGGCATCCATCCCGACCCAGGCCGGATTCTCACTGTTGTCACGGAATTTCTCATCCAGTTTTTCAACCTGAACAGGCGAGTAGATCTGCAGCATACCTTCGTTTTTCATTTTAAGCAGGCTGGTACCGGCCAAGCCCCAAACTACGTCAGCACGTGGGTTTTCTTTTTCCGCCAGCAACTTTGCAGTAATAGTGCCTGTCGAGTCGCGAACCCAGTTAATCTTGATGTCCGGATGCGCTTCATTAAACGCCTTGCCATAAGTGTCCAGAAGGTCTGCTTCCAAAGCCGTGTATACCGTAAGCTCGGTTGGTTCGCTGGTGGCTTGCGTGGTTTCTGCCGTGTCGTTACCACACGCCGTTAATAACAGCGCAGAACCTGCGACAACTGCACTGCAAAGGGCTTTAAGTTGTGTGCTTATGCTCATTGTATTCCTCGTCCTGAATCATTGTTTGAGACTGATGTTTGCGTTTCAATGCGCTTTATTAATCTTCTGGTTTGTACCAGATGTGTATAAGCTATCAGCAGAATAAGACAGTTTTATTTCAGAAATATTAATCTGGTTTATACCAGTTTGTTCATGCGGGAAGTATGCCAGAGTGATAGATTAAACATGCGGTGATCTTGCCAGCCCAGAGCCCATGCAGTGTTCGGATAGAGGGCAGCCAAATTGTAGCTGTGAGTTAGGGGGAAAGCGTGAGCGGTGATTGTGCAAAAATAAAAATATTTAATCGAAATGGGGCAGGGATTAAAGTATTGAGCTTATCTGTTTTAAACGAGAGACGGTTTGGGGTAAACGCTGCCTAAGAAGCAAATCCAGATATTCTGCGGCTGTAAATGGCGGATTTTTGAGACTGGCTCTTTGACGTTGAGCGGCCTGAATAACGGAAGCAATATTCAAGTTGCATAGATCGATAATAAAATCGTCCGGATGTATGGCTCTCAAGTTGTATGGGGCTAAGGATTGGTTGGGAAAGTCTTTTAGATTGAAAGTAACAATGGCTTCTGCTCTTGTTTGGATCGCAGCAGCCACAACGTGTCGATCGTCTTGATCAGGTAGATTGATCGAAGGAATCAGATTCTCATAGCCTTCGACCAAACAACCGGGAACGTTTTGGTTCATTAATTTTCGGACTTGCTCCAGCTTATTGGTATCAATATCTGGTCGTTGTTTTAAAAGATTACGAATCCATTCATCATGAATGTCATTTGTCCATCGGGCTCTGAATTGGCCGGACAAAGCTAGGTACATTAAAAAACTGCGTAGAGGCGCCGGGTACAGAACACAGGCATCATAAATGACGGTATAGTTGGAGTTCATTAGTACCCTAGGCCTAAATCCTGATCTAGCTCTGACAGTTCTTCCAATGTCGATAGACGTTTCAGCTCAAGATTTTCTTTGTAGGCTTGTACGTCAGAAAACTTAACCTTACGGCGATTACCTGTACGAGTATAAGGAATCGTCTTGTCATCTAATAATTTTATAAAAGTAGGCCTGGAAATATTAAGCATGTCTGCTGCTTCTTGCGTTGTGAGTTCCGCATGTACAGGTATTAACTTAACTGTATTGCCTTCTCCTAACTCAGTCAGGACATCGACTAAAAGCCTCAGGGCAGAACTTGGTACCTGAACTTTATGTTGTTCAGCTGTTGAGTCTGTTACAAGCAAAGTTTGTGTTGCAACTCCACTCTCAAGGATCGCAGAAAGCTCACGACTGCAAACTTTGGCTAGAGCAGACTCTTCCTCGGAAGGAAGGTGATCCTGTAAATGTTGCATGGTTTTAATCTCTTTAATACGTCGTATTTTAAATTATTCGCAATATTCGAAATTATGTCAACTTTGAGATGTCTAGTTGGATGTGGAGTTGAATTAATGGGGCTGACTCCAGTTGATCGTGATTTCTCTCACCGATATGTAAAGCAATCCTAAGCAGCTTATTGCTGTCAGATATCCTCCAAACATCAGAGTACCCGATAAATAATGCTGACTGACAAGTATGAGTGGCGGAATAGGCATAAATAAGTGAAGGCTTTTTACCAAAGCTTGATTTTTTACCTGTCTGGATATGAAACACCAGAGCCCTGGAGCCAAAAATGCCAGTATCCAGAGGTAGTATATTGGCGGCGAGCCTTCTGGCACTAGATAGCGTTCAATGGTTTGAACCTCTGTTGTCTTCGTAGCTTCGTTTTTTGATCTCAACTCACATGAAGAGAGGGGCAGAAACATCGCAATGATCAGGCACGCAGAGAAGAAAAGTCTGATTTTGTATATGTGTTGCATTTTATCTC
>JBFHTA010000065.1:0-15432 GCA_041590855.1 Pseudomonadales bacterium | reverse complement strand
GCGTTGAATCAGTTGCAGGCCATCTTTACGGCCAGCCGATTGACCATGGAAAAACAACAGTCCGCGCAGAGCGCTTTGATGGTGGACTTACTCGCTTAAGTCTGGCCTCATATAAGGCATGGAATTCTTGCCTGAAAACAGCGCATTAACGGGCAATCCGGGGCTAAATTGTCTGGTATTTGCTCAGTTGCTTAGCTAAAATGTGGGGTCTTTCAGAATTTAGTCGATTGCTGGTTGATCGTGGGCAATCGACATTAACGTATCCAATACAGTGGAGAATACCCAGAAATGGCTCGAGTTACAGTAGAAGATTGCTTGGATCATGTAGACAACCGTTTTGAACTTGTGATGGTCGCGACCAAGCGCGCTCGTCAGCTGGCGACAGGTGGTAAGGAGCCAACGGTACCTGAAGATAACGACAAGGTAACCGTGATCGCGCTACGTGAAATCGCAGAAGGGACTATGACTCCGGCGATGATCGAAGCAGAAGAACGCGCGTCTGCTGAATAATGCATACCCAACGCCGACTCGGTTTGAGTCGGCGTTTTTGTCTCTGCCGGAAACGACGAATCCCGTTTTGTTTCACCCAGAACACACATCATATAGGTTGTTCATAACGTACTAGAAAGGTTTGCCAGATTGCTAACGATAGATGACTTTGCGACACAACTGACCAGTTATTTACCCACGGACAAAATTAATCTGGTTCGCAGAGCTTACTATTACGCAGAGCAAGCCCACGAAGGACAAAAACGTCGTAGCGGCGAACCCTATGTGACCCACCCGCTGGAAGTTGCCCAGATTCTCTCTGAAATTCGCATGGACCATCAAAGCCTGATGGCGGCCATGTTGCATGATGTCATCGAAGATACCGAAGTGCCGAAAGCGGCCTTGTTGGAGCAGTTTGGAGAAGAAGTCACCGAGATTGTGGACGGTGTTTCCAAACTGACCCAGATTCATTTCGAGAGTAAAGAGCAGGCTCAGGCCGAGAACTTCCAGAAAATGGCGTTGGCGATGTCGCGCGATATCCGGGTAATTCTGGTGAAACTGGCCGACCGTATGCACAACATGCGCACGCTGGGCGCATTACGCCCAGATAAGCGTCGACGCATTGCCCGAGAAACGCTCGATATTTATTCGCCGATTGCCCATCGTTTGGGGATCAACGATTTTCGTGTAGAGCTGGAAGACTTGTGCTTCAAAGCCATGTACCCGATGCGGGCACGAATGATCGAGAAAGCGGTCAGTAAAATTACCGGTCACCGCAAAGAAATCGTGGCTGATATCAAGCATGATATTGAAGACCGATTGGCGAGAGAAGGGTTAGCCGGTCGTGTTGAAGGCCGACAAAAGCACCTTTACAGCATCTATCAAAAGATGGACCGGCACGAAAAGTCCTTCCATGAAATCATGGATGTGTTTGCGTTTCGTATCATCACCGACACCGTTGACAGTTGTTATCGGGTATTAGGGGTGATCCATAACCTGTTCAAACCGGTACCGGATCGTTTCAAAGACTATATTGCCATTCCCAAAGCGAACGGCTATCAGTCACTGCACACGACCCTGTTTGGTGTTTATCGTATTCCGATTGAAGTGCAGATTCGCACGGAAGAAATGGACACGGTTGCCAACATGGGGATTGCCTCTCATTGGTTGTATAAAAACGACAATGAAGTGGATGAAGAAAATGGCCAGCTGCATAACCACCATGCCCGTGCGCGCCAATGGGTGAAAGGCCTGTTGGAAATTCAGAAAAACGCCGGTAACCCGCTGGAGTTCATTGAGAATGTGAAGCTCGACCTGTTCCCGGACGAGGTCTATGTGTTTACGCCGAAAGGCGACATTCTTGAAATGCCAACGGGCGTAACCGCTGTAGACTTTGCGTACAACGTACATACCGACATTGGTAACAGTTGTGTGGCGTGTCGAATTGACCGTCATTTGGCGCCGTTGAGTCAGCCGTTGCAATCAGGTCAAACCGTTGAAATTATTACTTCACCGGGTGCCCAGCCGAATCCCGCCTGGTTGGACTTTGTGGTGACAGCGAAAGCGCGCAGCGCCATTCGACACTTCCTGAAGAATCAGAAACGTTCCGAGTCGATGGAGCTGGGCCGTCGTTTATTGAACAAGTCGCTGTATCATTTCGAATTAAGCCTCGACGATATCAGTTTGAAAGTGGTCGACAGTTGGTTGGATCAGGCGGGTTTGAAATCGCTGGACGACTTGCTGGAAGAAATCGGTTTGGGCAATCGCATGGCCTATTTGGTGGCGCGTCAATTGATGGAGCTGGCCGAAACCGAGATGAATCAACCTCAGGAAGGTGCGGAGAATTCACCATCACCACTGATGATTACCGGCACCGAAGGCATGGTGATCAAGTACGCCAAGTGTTGTCGACCCATACCGGGTGACCCGATTGTGGGCCATATGAGCTCGGGTCGTGGTTTGGTTATTCATAACGAAGCCTGTAAGAATCTTAATGAATTCCGGGGCAATACCGAGAAGCTGGTTTCCCTGACTTGGGAGAAACAGCTGGAGCAGGAATTCTCGGTGGAACTGAAAGTGGGTGTCGAGAACGTACGTGGTGTGGTTGCCAGCATTGCGACCTCAGTGACCGAGGCGGACGCCAACATTGAATCTATTACCCTGGAAGATCACGATGCCCGAATTCGGGTGATTGATTTGGTGATCAACGTGCAAGGGCGAGAACATTTAGCACGCGTGATGAAACGACTGAAAGTGAACAAGGCGGTCGTGACTATTTCACGTGAGCGTGCCTAACCGAGCTGACTGAGGCTCATGAATCATTGTCTGGCAACATTTGGGGTATGCTAGGCTTTTGAAATCCTTTAATTGTGAGAACGGAAATCATGTCAAACAAAGCCATCATTAAAACGGACAAAGCGCCGGAAGCCATTGGCACTTATTCACAAGCGGTTAAGGTCGGCACCACTGTGTACCTTTCTGGCCAGATTCCTTTGATTCCTGAAACCATGGAATTGGTGGATACTGGCATCGAAGATCAGATCGAACAGGTCTTTAAAAACCTGACGGCGGTTGCGGAAGCGGCTGGTGGATCGCTTCAGGACATGGTGAAACTGAACATTTTCCTAACAGACCTAGGCAACTTCGCTAAGGTTAACGAGATTATGGCGAAGCATTTTGTACAGCCTTACCCTGCACGTGCGGCCATTGAGATTTCAGCCTTGCCTAAAGGGGCTGGTGTGGAAATGGACGGTATCCTGGAAGTGGGCAGTTCTTCGTCGGATCACTTTTCGATGTAAGCTTCGCTTACGAGATCAGTTTGACTTTCGGGTCGTCAGAAAAGGGTGCTGGTTTCAGCGCCCTTTTTTGGTTCTATACTGTAGTCATTTCTTTCTGGAGGGATTTAACATGGATGTGTGGGTGCAACAGGCGGTTCAGGCAATTAATGCAGACTTCAATCGATCTGCGGATACTCATCTGATTAAGTTGGATATTCCGGCGTTCCAAAACATCGATATTTATCTTAAAGACGAATCAACCCATCCGACCGGCAGTCTGAAGCATCGTTTGGCGCGCTCGTTGTTTTTGTACGGTTTGTGCAATGGCTGGATCAAGCAAGGAACCACCATCATTGAATCCTCCTCCGGCAGTACGGCGGTGTCAGAGGCTTACTTTGCAAGGCTGCTGAATTTGCCTTTCATTGCGGTGATTCCCAAACATACCTCCAAAGAGAAAATCGACAACATCATGTTTTATGGTGGGCAATGCCATTTGGTGGAGGCCAAAGACATCTACTCGGAATCGCACCGATTAGCGAAAGAGTTGAATGGTCACTATATGGATCAGTTCACCTATGCTGAACGGGCTACCGACTGGCGTGGCAACAATAACATTGCGCAATCGATTTTTTCGCAAATGGCGGCAGAGCCTAATCCGATTCCGCGTTGGGTGGTGATGAGTGCGGGCACGGGGGGCACAACCGCGACCATCGGCCGTTACTTGCGCTATGGTTGTTTTCCAACGCAATTGTGTTTGGCAGACCCTGAAAATTCGGTGTTTCTGGAGCACTACCAAACCCGCGATCCGGACTTTACCTTAACCACCAGTTCCCGCATCGAAGGCATTGGGCGTCCGCGTGTGGAACCTTCCTTTATTCCTTCGGTGATTGATCGCGGTATGCGGGTGATGGATGAAGATTCACTGGCGACCATTCGCGTATTGGAACGTTTAATAAATCGTAAATGCGGTGGCTCCACGGGCACGAATCTGTATGCAACCCTGACGTTGGCAGCAGAAATGGCGGAGCAAGGAGAAACCGGCAGTTTAGTCACGTTGATTTGTGATTCCGGTGAACGCTATCTGGACACCTATTACAACGACCTTTGGGTGGCTTCTGCGGGCTTGGATTTATCCCGGAGTACCGATAGAGTGGAACACCTGATTCAACATGGGGCCTGGCCGGATGCAGATGCATCAGGCACAGAGTCGCCAGAAAGCGAATAACCCAGATACCGAATAATCAACCCGACTTTGTTCCTACGTCTAAGAGTATATTCATGGTTTTTACCTTTTCACCTTATGTAAAACAGTGGCTATGGATCGTTGTGCCTTGCGTGCTGATCTCTGCGCTGATTATGGTGGGTTTGGATCGTCACTGGTGGGATATTTCCTGGCAGCGGAGATTGATTGAGCAGGGCGAATATTGGCGGTTGTGGTCCGGCCACTGGCAGCATCTCACATGGGCGCATTGGGCGATGAATCAAGTAGGTTTGCTGCTGATGCTCTGGTTGTTCCCGATTCTAAGAGGCATACGCCTGCTGGTGGCATTTGTGGTGAGCGGCTTGGTAATCTCTGTCGGGTTGATGTTTACCGATCTCTATGGGTATGTTGGGATGTCCGGCGTGCTCTATTGCTTCATGTTCTATGGTTGCATTATGGATCGCGGATACCCATTACACATCAAGGTAATTATGCTGACGGTGGTGTCGTCCAAAATGGTCATAGAGCAATTCTGGCCGGAAGTGAACGCCACCACCTCGGCTCAAATCGGCGGTGAGGTGGCAATCGATGCGCATGTGTTAGGCAGTCTGTCCGGCGTATTCTTGGCGATGCTGGATGGCTGGTTGCTGCGACGTTCTGTGCGAAGAGACGAAGCGTCTGCTGTCAGATAGAGGCCAACAGCGGCGGCATTCCTTCCTTGTAGCTCGGGTAGTGTAAATCAAACCCGGTCGATTTCATTCGTTGATTACTGATGCGTTTACTGCCAGTGCGTCCGGCCGGAATGCGTTCAGCAATTTCGACGTTCAGTTGTTTTGCCATCCATTCCTGAACTTCATGAATGGCAACGGGGACGTCGTCGTTGGCCAGATACACCGGGGCCAGTGCCATACCTTGCTGGTGGTGCTTCAGAATCAAATAGGCGTAGAAGCGGGCCAGATCGTCTACATGAATGCGATTGCTGTAGCATAGTGGTTCCGGACTGGCGACTTTACCCGAGAGTACTTGCCCGATCATTCGGGTTCTGCCCGGCCCATAAAGACCGCTGGCGCGAATCGCTGTGACCGGCCAAGAAGCACTGCGGGCAACGGCTTCGGCTTGCAGCATTTTTTTGCCGGTAAAGCGGGTTGGTTCCGTTAGACTCTCTTCATCCACCCATTCGTGCTCGGTCTGCCCATAAACACTGGTGCTGGAACAGAAGAAGTAGTGTTTTACCGGGATCTTCTGATCAATCAAAGCCTTGATCAATTGATTTTGAGCATCAATGTAACTGGCCTGATAACCGGATTCAGTGAGCTGATCGGCTGAAACACAGAAAACCACATAATCGACGGTTGGCATTTCAATGGCTGGGGTTTGCATGTCCCAGTTAAGTACAGTGACGTGTGGATGCTGCTCGGGGGTGCGTCGAATGGCGTGCATGGTGAGGTGTTGGTGTGTCGCGTGCGCGCCTTCGGTCAGTGCGTCTGCGATACGATGGCCAACATCGCCAAAACCTGCAATCAGCACAGAAAGAGAAGGGGTATTACCCATGACCGGAAACTCCTAAAAGGTGTGTCTCCATTCTAGAAACAAAGATAGGGCTTGTCACCTTATCTATCAGAAACGATACTTTCATAGATTTTCTTAATGTTTTAGTTGTTTCTTGAATTAAAACTGGTTAAATATACAGTTTAAAGCCTGTTTTTTAAGCACAACCCCGATGGATGCGTGATCTATGACTCTGACTGAGCTGAAATACCTGGTAACCCTGGCCCAAGAGCTTCACTTTGGAAAGGCGGCAAGTAAATGCTTTGTTAGCCAGCCGACATTGAGTGTGGCCATTAAGAAGTTGGAAGATGAATTGGGCGTTGCCTTGTTTGAGCGCAGCTCGGGGTCGATTCGCCTGACTGAAGTCGGTGAACGTGTGGTTCAGCAATCGGAAAAAGTGCTGGCGGAAACCAAGCGTGTTCAGGAGTTGGCTCACGCCGGAAAAGACCAACTCAGTGGTGCTTTGAGGGTGGGGGCGATCTATACCGTCGGTCCGTATCTGTTTCCTCATTTGGTACCGGAAGTTAAGCGATTAGCACCTAACATGCCGTTGTACATTGAGGAAAACTACACCGCTGTACTGCGAGAAAAACTTCGCCGTGGCGAATTGGATGCCATCTTCATCGCCCTGCCCTTTCATGAACCGGAAGTGGTCACACAAACCTTGTACGATGAACCCTTCGAAGTGCTGATGCAATCACATCACCCATTGGCCAAGAAGAAGTCTTTAGCCATTGAAGATTTGACCAGTGAAGATGTGATGCTGTTGGGCGAAGGTCACTGTATGCGCGATCAGATTTTGGAGTTTTGCCCGAAATTGATTGAGCGAAACCGGGATACCAATACGCGCATTGCGGAAGGCAGTTCCATCGAAACACTCCGTCACATGGTGGCGTCCGGTATCGGCATTACCCTGTTGCCTTATACCGCCACCGGAATCAGCAGCTATTCCGATGATGTGGTGACCACTCGGCCACTGTCCAACCCGCAACCGTACCGCTCCATTGCTTTGGCATGGCGGGTGAGTTTTGCCAGACCCAAGGCCATTGATATTCTGACGCAAGCGACACGACAGTGCCGGGTGGTGTCCTGAACTTCAGCGTTAATGGACTAACATATCATGTCACAACCACTCTCCTCGATTCCTGTCAGTCAGCTAAAAGGCGTTGGGCCGCAGTTGGCTGAGAAACTGAAAGGTTTTGGATTAGCCAATTACGAAGATTTGTTGTTTCATTTGCCGCTCCGCTATCAGGATCGCACTCGTATTTACCCTATTGGTAGCTTGTCTCCGGGGATGGATGTGGTCATCGAAGCGGAAGTGGTGATGGCGGATGTGGTGATGCGACGTCGACGTAGCTTGTTGTGCAAGGTGCGCGATGGTTCAGGGTTTATGACCTTGCGGTTTTTCCACTTCTCGGCGGCGCAGAAAAATCAGATGTCCCCGGGGGCCAAGATGCGTTGCTATGGGTCGGTACGTCCTGGCCCGAACGGTTTGGAGATGGTACATCCGGAATACCAGATCATCAAAGAGGCTCAAAACACTCCCGTTGAAGATCATCTTACCCCGCTCTACCCGTTGACCGACGGCATTCAACAGCCAAGAATGCGCAGCTTTTGTGAGCAGGCCCTAAGCAAGTTAAGCCCTTATTCCATTCTGGATTTTCTGCCGCCTGAACTGTTACAGCACTGGAATCTTCCCAGTCTTCACGACAGCTTACGGTTATTGCATGCTCCCCCTCCGGATGTCGATCAGCAGGCCATTCAGCAAGGTATTCATCCCGCACAACGACGTCTGGCTTTTGAAGAGCTACTCGCGCAGCACTTAAGTTTACTTCGGCTTAGGCATAAGACCCGAAAGGACCACGCCAAAGTACTTCAGCGAGTACCTGAGACGGAACAGGCGCTGTTAGATCAGTTTGGTTTCCGCTTCACCCAGGCGCAAGCGAGAGTGATTCAGGAGATCGCGCAGGATCTGGCTTCCGGCCATCCGATGCTGAGGTTGGTACAAGGGGATGTGGGCTCGGGTAAAACCGCTGTGGCGGCGATGGCAATTCTGTATGCCGTAAGCTCCGGTCAGCAGGCGGCCATTATGGCGCCGACTGAAATTCTGGCAGAGCAGCACTACCAGCAATTTTGTGAATGGTTCGAACCACTGAACATTCGAGTAGGCTGGTTGGCAGGAAAAGTGAAAGGCAAGAAGCGGGAAACGACGCTCGAAAAGCTGGTAGCGGGTGAATACGACATCATGGTTGGCACCCATGCGTTATTTCAGGACGATGTAATCTTTGACCGACTGGCGCTGGTGGTGATCGATGAACAACACCGCTTCGGGGTTGATCAGCGTATGGCGTTGCGCGATAAAGGCATTATGTCCAATGAGCAGTTGCAAGATGATCAACAGCACCATATTCAGCACTTACGGCCACATCAGCTGGTGATGACGACAACGCCGATTCCCCGTACCTTGGCGATGGCGGCTTATGCCGATTTAGATGTGTCTGTCATTGACGAATTGCCTCCGGGGCGTACCCCGGTGGAGACGGTGGCCATCTCCGATCAACGTCGGGATCAGGTCATTGAACGCTTGCGCACCAGTTGTCAGCAGGGAAGGCAGGCCTATTGGGTGTGTACGCTGATTGAAGAAAACGAAGAAATGGAAGCCCAAGCTGCTGAAGATGCCTGTGTCTTGTTGCAGCAAGCGTTGCCGGATGTGTCGGTGGCCTTGGTGCATGGACGAATGAAACCGAAAGAAAAAGCCGACGTCATGGCGGCGTTCAAAGCCGGTGATATTCAGGTGCTGGTGGCGACGACCGTGATTGAGGTTGGGGTGAACGTGCCCAATGCCAGTGTGATGGTGATTGAGAACCCTGAGCGGCTCGGCTTGGCACAGCTGCATCAGCTTCGTGGCCGGGTGGGTCGCGGTTCCACAGAATCCTTCTGTGTGTTGCTTTATCATGCGCCGCTGTCTCAGCACGGGAAAGCCCGCTTACAAGTGATGCGGGAAACCAACGACGGCTTCCGGATTGCTGAAAAAGATTTGGAAATTCGGGGGCCGGGCGAAGTGATGGGGACGCGCCAGACCGGCCTGGTCAGTATGCGGGTTGCAGATTTACTGCGCGATAAGGACATGCTTGGGGACGTGAAATCTGCGGCCGATTGGCTGATTAGAAATGCGCCCGATCGGGTGAATCCGTTGATTCGCCGCTGGCTTGGTCACGGCGATCGCTACGCTGAAGTGTAAGCCTGTCGGGCCGCTCTAACGGTTAAACGAATTTTGTGCCATGCTTAATGTATCAACGGGGGGCTGTTAGCGCTCCAATGACGGTGTTAAGTGGGGTACCTGCCTTCAATAGACCAGAGGCGAACACTCATGGATGAGAAAGAATATCTAGAAGTGACCGCAGCGCACACCTTCTGCAAGGCCTATTCGGGTATGTATCGGGTGCAGGCGTCGTTCGACCACTTAAACATGCCCCGTAAACCGGACGTCACTGTCTTCATTGATGGTGCTCCGCAAGACCTGGAAATAGCGCACCTCTATAGCAACGAAGAAGAAGCCAAGCAGTTGAAATTCCTGATGGACCCGACGACGCCAGGTGATGTGCTGTTGTCGGCACGAAGCATGGTGCCTTTGACTCCGCTGCAAACCAACTTGCTGGATGCCCTTACCGATCTGCTGAACAAAAAATCCAAGAAATATTATCGGAGCCAGCAACCTTGGCTGGTGATTCGGAATGCTTCTCCTAAATGGCAACGAAAAGATTTTGAAGTGGCGATGGATGCTCTGAGGGTGCCCAAGGTGCATCCCTTTCATGAGATTTGGTTGATCCCGGATCTTACCGGCAAGCAAGGTCTGATAAGGTTGTATCCTTCGTAACCGTGATCAGGTGTGTGATTTAAGGGTAAGCCGGTGGAAGGGATAAGCCCCAAGGTTTGGTGCTTATCCCAAAGCGTCACGACATCAATGTAACTTCAAGCGTGGGCGGATGACACGATTGATGCGGCCGGATAAACCGATCAGCAGGGTCTTGAAGTAACCGTGCAGGGCGATTTGGTGCAGTCGGTACAATGAAATATACACGATACGCGCAATGCGCCCTTCCACCATCATTGAGCCTTTGGTCAGGTTACCCATCAGACTGCCCACCGTTGAGTAACGACTGAGTGATACCAACGACCCATGATCGTGGTAGCTGTAATCGGCCTGTGGCTTGTCTTTGTAACGATTCATGATGTTTTTAAAGACGTGACTGGCTTGTTGGTGCGCGGCCTGGGCTCGCGGCGGAACCGGCTTGCCATTGTCTTGCAGCAAGAAAGAGCAATCGCCAATGGCGTAGATGTCGTCGTCCCGCGTGGTTTGTAGCGTAGGTTTGACGTGCAGCTGGTTGACGCGGTTGGTTTCCAGCCCGGCAATGTCTTTCAGAAACTCCGGTGCTTTCACGCCTGCTGCCCACACTCTGAGATCGGAGGCAATCAGGCTGCCGTCTTTGGTTTCAAAGCCCTGATCGGTGATCTGGGTAATCATCGTGTTGGTGGCAACGGTCACGCCCAGCTTTTCAAGTTCATAATGTGCGGAAGCTGAAATACGAGGTGGTAATGCCGGTAAGATACGGTCACCGGCTTCGATTACGGTGACTTTTAGCTGTTCCTGTTTCAGGTTATCCAGCCCGTAAGCGGCCAATTGTTCAGCGGTGTTATGAAGCTCGGCTGCTAATTCAACGCCTGTTGCGCCGGCTCCGACAATACCAATGTTCAGTGTGAAATCGTCACGACCTTTGGCTTCAGCGTTGGCTTTGAGGTAGGTGTTCAGTAACTTCTTATGGAAGCGCTCGGCTTGTACCCGGCTGTCGAGGAAATAGCAATTCTCGGCGGCACCGGGTGTGCCAAAGTCATTGGTCACACTGCCAATAGCCATCACCAGGATGTCATAGTTTAGCCGACGTTCAGGCAGGACTTCTTTTTCGCCCTCCATGATGGGAGAGAGAATGATTTCTTTCTTCTCCCGATCGAGATCGGCCATACGGCCAAGGTGAAAGGTAAACCCGTGGTTATAGGCGTGGGCCCGATAACTGAGTTCGTCGATGCCTGAGTCCATGGAGCCAGTGGCCACTTCATGTAACAGGGGTTTCCATAGGTGCGTATCACTGGCGTCCACCAGTTTTACAAGGGCTTTGCCTTTTTTGCCTAGCTTGTTACCTAACTTGGTTGCTAGTTCGAGGCCACCTGCACCACCACCGACAATCACTATCTTTTGTTTTATCATGGCGATATCCCAGTAGAAAATTTGGGGTCATTATATCTGAGAGGCTGCTAATTACAGAATGAAAATGCACTTTATTAGTGCCGTTGCCTCTTAAGTGTCTGAAAATGTGGCAATTTGTCGGGATGGAGTACTTGATACATGGCTAAATTAACCTTCGACCAGGATACCTTCGAACTGACACCATCGAAAAGTGTGTTGGAAAACTTGTTGGAGCGTGGCCATCAGGTGCCCAATTCCTGCCGGGCCGGTATCTGCCAAGCGTGTAAAGTTCAAGTAGTGTCTGGCCGGGTGAGCCCTCAGGCACAACAGGGGTTGCCTGCTTCATTGACCGATCAAGGTGTTTTCCTGGCGTGTTGTTGCTTCCCGTCCGAAGACTTGGGCGTTCAATTGATGGATGCCAACCAGTTGAGCCATGAAGCCGAAGTCTTGGATCATTCGATGCTGAGTGATGATGTCTTGCGTCTGCGCTTGGAGTCCGACGTTAAGTGGCAGGCCGGACAAGTCATTAACTGCGTGAAAGACGATACTGTTATTCGCAGTTACTCCATTGCCAGTCGACCGGCAGACGGCTTTATGGAATTGCACATTCGTGTCTATCCGAATGGGCAGTTTAGCCAGTGGGCAAAGACGTCGTTAAAGGTGGGCGATACGATGCGTATAGAGCCGCCTTTCGGCGATTGTGTGTATGACCCTGCCAGCTATGAGCAGCCGTTGGTAATGGCAGCGACAGGCACCGGGTTGGCACCCATTTACGGAGTATTGAAAGACGCGCTAGCAAATTATCACCAGGGCCATATTTCCTTGTATGTTGCTTCCGGGGAGGCCGACGGCTTTTATTTTTTGGCTCAGCTGGAGGCCTTGGCGCGTAAACACTCAGCCTTTCAACTACATAAGGTGGTGCGACGGGGTGAAGGTCTCCCGGCGGACTTCCGGGTGGGTAATGTCGAAGAGATCGTACTGGCTGATTATCCGTCCTTAAAAAACCATCGGGTGTATTTGTGTGGTGCCCCGGAGATGGTGTCTCAGCTTACCAAGAAGGCGTTTATGCGAGGCGTTCGCAGAGAGCATATTCACAGTGATCCGTTTGAGTCAGCGCAAACTTAAAGACGTTCTTTGGTGTGCTCTAGGCATCTCCATATCAACAGCCAGTGAACAACGTTGCTAAAGTTGGAAACAGTGTTTAACAATTGTTCACTAAAACCAAATAGAGTGTGATTTGGCTCGCACAGTATATTCGAGTATGTCGTACAGATACGAATACTTGGAGTGTGTATTGGTCATATCCCCTCTTGAAGCCAAGGTCGCGATTGCGGATTACGAAAAACGTAACGACCGTTTTTGTCAGGCGGTGTGTATACTTGGCGCCGGTTTTTTGTGTGCTTTTTCGGCCAAGTCTTTTCTGTCCGGCCTGTATACGTATGCCTTAACCTTATTGGTGTTTGCCGTTGCTGCCAGTGCCCTGGTGCTTTATTTTTGGTTCACTGATAATCGTCGGGTGCTGCATCTGACCATTTCGTTTGGTTTTACTGCCATTAATCTCTTTCTGCTCTACACCGGCGGGGAGAACGACAGTGGCATTCTCTGGTTCTATACCTATCCGTTGATTGTATTTACCCTGCTCGGTGCTCGATTGGGTCTGATATTGTCGATGAGTGTGTACTTACTTTCGGTGGTCTTGTTGATGTATCCCGACATCAGCCATCTGCAGGCTGCGTATTCACTGGATATGAAGCTGCGCTTTATGGGATCAATGTTGTTTGTGATTGCCCTGGGGTATTTGATGGAAACGTCCCGTGTCCAGGCACAGCGATCCAGTAATCGTGCCAATGCCTTATTAAAGACGATGGCGACTCGGGACGAGTTGACCGGCTTGTACAACCGTCGTGCCGTTCGTAATTTGTTTGAACGACGGATTGCCAAGAACACCACCTTGGCGGTGTGTGACGTGGATTTCTTTAAGAAAATCAATGATCAGTATGGTCATGACATTGGCGACAAGGTGCTCAAACAAGTTGCAATCTCGCTGCAGCACTCATTGCGTGATACCGACCTGGTGGTCCGCTGGGGCGGTGAAGAGTTTTTGGTGGTATTACCCAATACCCGTTTGAAGGATGGCATCAACATTCTGGAACGGATGCGCTATGAATTGGCGTCGTCGTCCTTTGAAGTCAATGGTCATGTGTTGCGGTTGTCGATTAGTGTTGGAGTGGTGTCGTCGGAAGAGTGTTCCGACTGGGACGAGATGATCTCTCAGGCGGATCGATACTTGTACCAGGCCAAAGCCAGTGGTCGGAACTGTTCTTATACCCAGATTCGAGAGTTAGAATGCGCTTAAACAAAAAGACCGGATAGTTAGCCTATCCGGTCTTTCATTCGAGCCCTGTGGCGAAGTTAGAAGAAGTCGAAATCTTCTTCGCCGTTGAGTTCGTAATCATAATCAATGATCACCGGAGCATGATCACTGAAGCGCTTGTTTTTATACACTTTTGCCATCGCCGCTTTACGCTTCAGACCGGGCGTACCGAGTTGGTAATCAATGCGCCAGCCTTGATTGCGTTCCCAGGCCCCTTCGTCCTGAGGCCACCAGGAGAACTCGTCCTGGTCGTAGTTGGCTTCACGGAAGCAGTCTACGTAGCCCATCGGGCCCAGGATGTGATCCATCCAGGCGCGCTCTTCGTCCATAAAGCCGGATTTACCTTGTTGGTTCTTCCAGTCATGGACGTCATGGGTTTTATGCGCCACATAAAAGGTGCCGCAAAACAAGAAGTCACGACGTTTGCGCAGGGTCTTCTTCAGATGACCCATAAAGGCTTTCATGAATTGAAACTTGTGTTCTTGCAGCGGTGTGTCTTTTACTCCAGATGGGAAAAGTACCGAGGCAATACTTACTTTTTCAAAGTCTGCTTGGATAAAGCGCCCTTCCATATCAAATTCAGGGTTGCCTAAACCAAACATAATGGCTTTCGGGGGTTCTTTACAGTAAACCGCCACACCGGAAAAGCCATCTTCATCTGCGTCGAAGAAATAGCCTGAATAATCCCCAGGGTTAATCATTTCTTCTGGCAATTGATATTCTTTCGCCTGTAAATCCTGTACGCAAACTACATCGGCATCTTGTTCGATCATCCATTCGAAGAAGCCCTTTTCGGCTGCTTGTTTGATGCCGTTTACGTTTAGACTGATTATCCTCATTGAAAGCTCCCAATTTCGAGAGTGCGTATAATACCTGACTCGCTGCTCGAGATTAATAATCACGAGTCAAAAAAGCTTATTTTTATTGTTAATTAATTGTATCTCAGCCTTTCCGGGCTTGCTTGTGGGTCAGGAATCACCATAATACGCTCACAGCAACAAAGAGGCCTACTTCTCATGCAAGACTATCAGCAGGAATTTATCAAGTTCGCAATTGACCAGGAAGTCCTTAAATTTGGCGAGTTCACTTTAAAGTCCGGGCGTATCAGTCCGTATTTTTTCAACGCCGGTCTGTTCAATTCGGGGGCGGCATTGGCAGCTCTGGGTAAATTCTATGCGCAAGCAATTGTTGATTCCGGCATTGAGTTTGACGTGATTTTCGGACCAGCGTACAAAGGGATTCCTTTGGCGGCGGTGACGGCCTTTGCGTTGGCGGAATTCCACGGTCGCGATGTTCCTTATGTGTTCAATCGCAAAGAGGCTAAAGCGCACGGCGAAGGTGGTACTCTGGTTGGTGCTGAACTGAAAGGCAAGGTGTTGATCATTGATGATGTTATTACCGCCGGAACGGCCATCCGTGAAGTGATGGCGATCATTAACGATAACGGTGCCGAACCGGCTGGTGTGGTGATTGCGTTAAATCGCCAGGAACGCGGCAAAGGCGAACTGTCGGCCATTCAGGAAGTCGAACGCGATTACCAAATGCCAGTGGCCAGTATTGTCAATCTGGAACAAGTCTTGGCCTATGTCGAAGGTGAGCCAGCGTTGGCAGATCATGTGGATGCGGTACGAGCTTATCGCGACACATACGGTGTGTAATACCTTTTCTTTTTGTCTTCTTTTTTCAGAGAAAGACCGAAAGGCCAGCTGATCCGCTGGCCTTTTTTGTGGCCTTCATCTTTTCGGTTTTTATCTCTAGGGCTGCGTCAGACGATAGCTTAGAACCAGAGCGCTTTGGCGAT
>JBFHTA010000064.1:0-15541 GCA_041590855.1 Pseudomonadales bacterium | reverse complement strand
GACGAAACAGGCACTCCCTGTTCCACACAGTTTGACGACGTTTACTTTTCAAAGGTCGGTGGACTCGACGAAACCCGGCATGTATTTTTACAGCACAACCAACTGACAGAACGTTTTCAGGCACTGAGCAACCTACGTGAGCCACAAACCTTTGTAGTGGCCGAAACCGGGTTCGGTACCGGCCTCAATTTTCTGGCGTGCTGTCAGCTATGGGATAGCTATCTTTCAGACAGCCCTCACAAGCTGATCTTTCTGAGTACAGAAATGTATCCACTGACGCCAGAGGACTTAAACAAAGCTCTGACGGTTTGGCCGGAACTTGATACTTGGTCAAGCTCATTACTTAAAGCCTATCCAAAAGTTTGCACAGGTCTGCAAACCCTGATCATCAGTGAAGGTATTCAACTGATGCTGGCGTTTGGTGACGCAGCGGATTCTTTTTCAAACCTACAAGGAAAAGTGGATGCTTGGTTTTTGGATGGATTTGCCCCCTCAAAAAACCCGGAAATGTGGTCACCAGCACTGTTCCAACAAATTCAACGATTGAGCCACTCAAAAACCACCTTTGCCACCTTCACTGCCGCACGTGTGGTTAAAGATTTACTGACCAATCATGGCTTTGAATTTAAAAAAGCCAAAGGGTTTGGACGTAAGCGGGATATGATTCACGGCTGGAGTAAAGCCGATGATGACTTTTCAAGATTGTCTGCGGTTGAATGCGCCAACACCCAGGTCTGGTTTCAGACACCACCCCTTGCGATCAATCGTCCGGTATACGACTTAGATTCAACAGAAGACCTCACGCCTACCCATTCAAAACCTAAGACCGCTACTATCATTGGCGCCGGTTTGGCCGGAGCACATACCGCACGCCTATTGGCAGAGCGTGATTGGCAGGTCACCGTACTGGAACAAGGGGAAACAGTAGCATTTGGCGCGTCTGGCAATTATCAGGGCGTACTTTACACCAAACCCTCCGTTCAAGAGTCAAAAGAAGACCGCTTCTATTTGGCGGCTTTCCAATACGCTGTACAGCATTATCAGTGGCGTTTTGCAGGTACTGATCTATGGAAACAAGTGGGCTTGGTACAAATAGCGCAGAACGAAAAAGATGCCACCAAATTGGCACGGGTCAATGAGAAATATCAGGATACCCAGTTCAATACCCGTATCTCCCCTGAAGAAGCCAATACACTGACCGGGCTGACACTTAATACAGAGTTTGACGCACTTCACTACCCTGACTCAGGCTGGGTAAACCCGGCACAAGCCTGTCATAATCTGCTTAATCACCCAAACATTACTGTTCGCTGTCAAAGTCGCTGTTCTGAATTAACTGAGCGCTCAGAGGGCTGGACGGTTACAGTTCAACATTCAGACACGGGTATCCTATCTGACTTAGAAACAGACATCGTGATTCTTTGCAGTGCCTGGGAGTCCGACCGATTTACACAAACCCAACACCTGCCGTTAACACCCATTCGGGGGCAGGTCAGCCAGCTGAACCTAAACGATACATCGATCATAGCCGGTGCCCAAACTTCCATTCCAACGCCTAAAACCGTCGTGTGTTCAGACGCCTACGTGACACCAACCGACCAAGGCAAGCTGAACTTTGGGGCTACTTTCGATCTGAAAGACAACGGAATGGATTATCGTATGGAAGACGTACGAAAAAACCGCACAAAGCTGGCATCCATTTCAGAAGATTTTAAGGCACTTGAAAAAATTGAAGACGATCAATTTTCTGGCAGGGCCTCCGTTCGGTGTATTACGAATGATCGACTTCCTATCCTCGGCATGGTGAACAACCATCCGGCGATGCTAGAGCAATACCAGCAACTCAGAAAGGATCGTAAATGGCCTTATCAAACACCAGGGCACTACCATAAAGGGTTGTTTGCAAATCTGGGCCATGGTTCCAAAGGCTTGACGACCATTCCACTTTGCTCTGCAGTACTGTGCGCCATGATTGAGAACGAACCCCTGCCACTAGGCCAGGATTTGCTTGATTCGTTAAATCCGGCGCGCTTCACTATTAGTGGATTGATCAAAGGTAAACTCTGAAAAATACGAGTAGTCGCTAAAAAGTGACGTTTGAACAGAAAATATAGTAAGTCCGGCTCTTAACCGCCGGACTTTTTCACCTGAAATCCCTTGCCCTTGAGTAACTCAACCAACAGATCACGCTGATCTCCCTGAATTTCAATGACTCTATCTTTCAATGCGCCACCGGTGCCGCATTTTTGTTTTAACTCTTTCGCCAGCTTCTTCAGTTCATCTTTTGTCACCGGAACGCCGGTCACCAAAGTAACGCCCTTCCCTTTTCGGCCTTTGGTTTCCCGACTGACACGAACAATGCCGTCACCTTCGGGGATTCCGTCGTCCTGACCACAAATACATTGTTCAATCGGCTTATCACACTCAGGACAAGCACGCCCGAATTCCGTTGAGAAAACCAGTTTGGTGTTTTTCTGTCGAGCCATTAAGACCCCTCTTTTGATTTTGATTTCGACTTAATGAGATCAATGGCCTGCTGGGTGCGATTGATCTCCAGTTTGATTGTGTTCAGCTGGTTGTCCAGTTTTTCGATGGCTTCCGCATCAGTCAGCTGATTTTTAACCTCTTCTAACGAGGTTACCTGATCGGTTAGAGCCTGACGATCCTGTCTTAATCGTTCCAACTCAGACACGTCTTCCGCCTTATCAAACATTAAGGCTTCCGGCATCGCAGTAAGATCGTCTTTGGACTCCGAATGACTTGGCCCTTTTGGCATCACTTTCTGCTTGGGGTCCAATGGGCGTTGATTCATAAAGCCGGGCGAGACAATCTCTATGCCTTTTGAATGCAGAATCGACACTACATTTTTACGAAGCAAGGAACGAACAGTCACGAGCTGTATCACTTCTGTTAAGAAACCCGCAACCTTATAGCTGATGGAAAAATCACCCAAATGCGTCACCAACACAAACGGATCGGTTAACCCGGTTTCGATGGCAGCCTGCTGTAATAAAGGTTCTACTTTACTGATCGCTACATCATAGCCCAACGACAATTCGACCGTAATGATAGTACCGGAACCATGCACCACAGTGACCGGGTTAGAAATAAGATATAGATTCGGGAAGGTTGTCAGATCTCGGTCTTCGGTTTGAATTTCAGTATGAAACAAGCCCCGTTCTGTCACCCGACCGAAGCTGCCGTTAATGCGTATAAAATCCCCCGGTTTATAACTGTTAACCAAACGAAGCAACAAACCGGACATCGCATTGGCCACAAAGGTGGTCGAAGACAAGGCAATCACACCGGTAAACACGACACCAAGCAAGCTTAAAACCTGACCTCGGGTGGAGTCCGACATGGGCAACAGTAAAATGATACTCAGAATACCTATCAAGGTAAGTAACAGCATCAATAACTGGCGAGGCAACTTGGCTTCAGCCCCCAGTTTTAAACGTCGTCCGAGAAAGAACCAGTTTGCCAGTGAAAGCGACATGAACACCATCGCCGTGACAAACAACACCGGTAAATAGGCTTTGGCAGCCTCCAGAAAATTAGTAAATACGTCCATGTTGACCTCGTTTAAAGAGACGATTCAGCTCAGGCACACACTTCATCAAAGACGGCCCCGGTCAGTTTGGCAAGGTCCTTCGCCGCCAGCTCAATTTCCAAGCCTCGACGCCCTGCACTGACAAAGATACTATCAAAATCATTAGCAGACACATCAACCACCATTTTAAGGCGCTTTTTCTGACCTAGCGGGCTGATTCCACCCACCACATAGCCCGTAGCCCGTTCTGCGTCCTGAGGGTTCGCCATCACCGCTTTTTTCCCCTTAAAGACAGCAGCGCAACGCTTGAGGTTTAATTGCGAACTAACAGGCAACACTGCCACTACCAGTTGCTTATCCACTTCAGCCAAGAGTGTTTTGAACACCTGCTCCGCAGGAATCCCTAGCTTTTCCGATGCTTCCAGACCATAAGACTCGGCATTCACATCGTGCTCATACTGATGGGTCTGGAAATCTATTTTGGCTTTCTTGGCCGCATTAATGGCGGGAGTCATGAGAGGTCATCCTTGAAAAGAAAAACGCATTATAAGGAAGACTTGGCCACATCAAAAGTATCCTCAGATCAATCCCTGCGTCATGGTTGATCAGGCGGTTATCAGGATGGTGTACAATGTCGGTTTTACCGAATCGGAGTCCAAGCGCATGTTAGCATTGCCATTAAAAGACGGAGAACACAAAATCCAGCCGGGTTTATATCAGCATTACAAAGGGCCGCAATATCGGGTCTTTGGAACAGCTCAGCACAGTGAAACTGAAGAGTGGTTAGTGGTGTACCAGGCACTGTATGGTGCGCAAGGCTTTTGGGTAAGACCACTGACGATGTTTACTGAATCAGTCGCTATAGATGGGGAAAACAAACCCAGGTTTCTTCGTATCGGCGACTGATTACCAAGATCCAATTACCCGGCTGGTGTGTGCACGCGCCACCAGCCAATCACACCATCCTGAAACACACACCATCCCGAAACACACACTCCCCAGATACACACACCAATATATCTAGATCAAGCAACCTCTCAACACGTATTTCCTGAGGCTCTCAACAAAATATCCCTTCAGCAAATAATGAAATACCTAACTAAAGTTTGGTTCACCCTGTGCTATATTTTGATAAATTGTCTGACAATCCAACATCAAGATCACTTATGATCATAAGGAGGACACAATGTCAGAGACAAATACCTACGCATCAGAAAATCCCTCAAATGAAAAAACCAGCTATTGGGCCAGAGCCAAAAAATACTGGTACCTGGTAACCTTCATTGCACCGGCAGCCTTATTGGCCACTGCTATTCTTGCCGCTTTTACAGGCCAAGGACTCTGGCTTTGGGGATTTACCATCGTATTTTTTGTGGTGATCCCACTGATTGATACTTTGGTTGGTCAAGACCCTTACAACCCGACCAAAGAGGAAGAGCAACAGCTGTCTGAAAACGACGGTTACTACAAGAATGTTTTGTACCTGGCTACAGCCGCACAATGGGCTGGATTGATCACCATGACCTACGTGGTAACTCAATATTCATGGGCCTGGTATGACATTCTGGGAGCCGTATTAAGTGTAGGAGCCTTGCACGCTGTCGGGCTGACCATCAGCCACGAGCTTGGACACAAAGTTCGGGACAAACACCAAGTACTCGCTGCAAAAATTTGCTCTGCTTGCAGTGGCTATGCTCACTTCAATATCGAGCACAACAAGGGGCATCACAAACATGTAGCTACTCCGGAAGATCCGGCATCTTCTCGCATGGGTGAATCCCTCTATAAATTCGCAGTCCGTGAATTGTCCGGTGCGGCAAAACGTGGCTGGCAACTTGAAGCCGATCGCCTGAAACGCCTGAACAAGCCTTTCCTGTCGAAGGACAATGAACTACTGCAAGTCGTACTGATGACAGTCGCCGCCTATGCAGCCATGACCGCCCTATTCGGTTGGATGGCTTTACCCTTCCTGATCCTGACGGCGGCTTACGGCTGGTTCCAACTTACCATGGCAAATTACATTGAGCACTACGGCTTACTGCGTCAGAAAAATGCCGATGGCCGATATGAACGCTGTCAGCCCAAGCATTCATGGAACAATAACTTCAAGGCAACCAATCTGATCACGCTTCACCTACAACGTCATTCAGATCACCATGCCCACCCAACACGTGCATACCAAATCTTGCGGGACTATCCGGAAGCGCCTCAATTACCACACGGATATCCGGCGATGATGGCTTTAGCTATGCTTCCGCCGCTGTGGAGAATGGTGATGGACAAGCGTGTGGTTGAGTGGGCAAATGGGGACATGACGCTCGTTAATATGGACCCGGCCAGCAAGCATAAGATGTTCTTGAAATATCACCAACCTGTGGCAAGCGCGGCTTAATCCGTAAAACGAATTCTGATATCAGGAGGTCACCATGAGTAAGTACCAATGTCCGGACTGCGGCTATATCTATGACGAAAGCATTGGATGTGAAGAAGAGGGATACCCCGCCGGAACGACCTGGGATGAGCTACCTGAAAGCTTCCCCTGCCCCGACTGTTTTGTTCGGGATAAGCCGGACTTCGAGCCAGTAACCTAAAAGAATAAAAAGCGAGACAACGATGGAATATAAGAAATATCAATGCCAATGCTGCGACCTTTTCTACGATGAAGCCTTAGGCTGGCCGGATGAAGGTATTCCAGCGGGAACCCGCTGGGAAGACGTGCCGGACGAATGGACCTGTCCGGACTGTTCTGCGTCTAAGGATGATTTCGTACTCATCGAAGAATAAACCCAAATAACAGCTATAACACTCTATCTACGTCTTTTCCCTGGCTGTGCGTCGACACTAACTGAATGAACAGGCTTCGTTCAGTTCAGCCAGGGACTTTTTGACCTTTCACTCCAGCAAAACGTCGTCGTTGCCTTTCTGATGTATCCATTCTCGTACGATTTCTCCAAACGTAATTCATATTAGCGTCATCACCTCTGACATAGGCTGTCAGAAATCAAGACTTTATACAGGCTTCTCTCAACATCACTGTCTTCAACTACACTAAAGCGTAGAAGCTGTTTTCGAAGACATTTTTCACCCCAAAATGCTCAATGGATTGAACATGCTGTTACGACGACTCTCTATCAAGATTCATATCACGACGCTGTTCATTGGCCTGATTCTAACCCTTGGCGGCGTGTTAGCCTGGTTTAATTATCTGAAAGTGTCTGAAATTCTGATCACAACCAGCAGCCGGCTGTTTGACCATCTAACAGACGAAGTCAGCGATGCTCTTGAAAGTGATTACTTCAATATCACCAGCAACCTGAAATTATTATCAGAAACCGAATTACCAACGCTTGCCACCTACAAAGATCGTTCATCTTATGAATCAGCAATGATCTCGATTCTCAAAAGTCACCCCAGAACGGCCGCTATCTCAGTCGGTTATCCGGATGGTGATTATTTCATTATCCGGGCCTTGGTCGGCGACTATATGCGAGAAAAATTCGAGGCACCGGATACCGCTACCTATATGGTCGATCACATAGAATCAGACCAGCAACCTCGCCAAATCCAAAGAAAGTTCATTGATTACCAACTTAGGCAGGTAGAACAAATCCAGAACCTGGACACACAGTACAACCCAACCGTCAGACCCTGGTATCAAGAAGCCATAGTTTCAGAAGAACCAGTGACCACCTCGCCCTATTTATTCTATTTTATAGGCAAAGTAGGCATTACCATTTCTCACCACGACAAAACTTCGGGCGCGGTCTTGGCTGCGGACTTAACTCTTGATGACCTTAGTGAACAACTGGCCAATACCACACTGACACCGTCTTCCAATATTCTGCTAATCGATAATCAACACAATCTGGTGGCCTACCAGGACGGAGAAAAAGTGCTGAAAATCGACGACATGGGCCAATTAAAACAGTCATCAGTGGCAGACTTGAACAAACCCCAGTTAGATGAATTTCTTCGGCTAAACCAAACAGCGACAAACCCCAAAAGCATCAGCACCAGTCAACCGGCTGAGTCAGCCCAAGAACACTCATTTCACCTCAACGGAATCAACTGGTTCGGCAAGTTAACCACCATTCCTATGGGCGGAAATGAAATCGCCTTATTGGTGTTATCGCCGGAACATGAATTATTAACGGAAGCAACCAACATTCGAAATTCCTCCACCCTGATTACGGCCATCATACTCCTTCTGTCACTGCCGCTGACCTGGATATTGGCATCCCGCGTTGCCCGACCTCTCATTGCACTGACAAAAGAATCCGAATTAATCAAAGAACTGGATTTTGATCAACGCCCACCTGCCCGTTCGTTTGTACTTGAGATTGATGAGCTATCCGCCTCCATGAACAGAATGCGAAGCACCATTAATCAATTCATCAAACTGGTGAACACCATCACCAGCGAACAAGAACACAACAACATACTAAAAACGGTCACCAGAGAAGTGTGTCAGGCTTGCCAGGCCAATGCTGTCGCCATCTATCTGACTAACGACTCGAAAGAAAAGCTAACGCAAGCCTCCTTGTTCCATGAACCTCAGACAACATCCTCATCTCAAGCCCAACAGAAAGCCTACCTAATTAAGGATCAAACATCGGCGATTCAAGAAGCCATACACCAACACACCCTAACCAACTGCCAACATAGCACTCAGGCCACAAACACTCCGAACCTGATTGATGATTTGGCACTCGCCGCCGAACTCACCTGGTCGGAGGTGGTCGCCATCCCGTTATTAGACAGGAAGCAGGATTTAATCGGCCTTTTGGTTATGGTGTTTGAACGTGATCCGTCAGATCAGGGTATCAGCCAAAAGAAAATCAGTTTCGCAGAAGCACTCGCCGGATTCTGCGCCGAATCCCTTGAAAAGAATCGACTCTATCTCGATCAGAAACACTTATTGGAATCCTTCATCAAACTCATGGCAGGCGCGATTGATGCCAAGTCTCCCTACACGGGCGGTCATTGCCAACGAGTGCCAGAACTAGCCAAACTCCTGGCTAAGGCGGCCTGTGAAGATGATCAAACCTTTAAGTCATTTAAGATGAATGAAGAAGAATGGGAAGCCTTGCACATTGCCAGCTGGCTACACGATTGCGGGAAAGTCACCACCCCGGAGTATGTTGTCGATAAAGCCACCCGGTTAGAAACCATCTACAACCGGATTCATGAAATCCGTACCCGCGTGGAAGTACTCAAACGAGATGCCATGATAGCGCACCACAAACAACGCGCTCACTACGCCATGGAAGGAACACTGACCAAAGAACGGGAAGCACAGTTTTCTCTCGATCTGACAAATCAGCTGACCGCATTGGATGAAGACTTCGCATTCATCGCTCAATGCAATTCAGGAGAGACATTTATCGATCCGGAAACCCTTCAACGGCTAAAAGAAATTGGTAGCAAACGGTGGCAACGCACCCTCAGCGACCGGATAGGTTTGTCCTGGGAGGAACGTCAGCGTAAAGAGCTGCAACCGGAAGCCGACTTGCCTGCAGAAGAACAGCTACTGGATGATCGATACGATCACCTCATTGCCCGAGACTCCAAACCACCGTTCGAAGAAAATAATGCCTGGGGTTTCAAGATGTCTGCTCCCGAATACAAGTTCAATTTGGGTGAGCTGTATAACCTGTCCGCTAAAACCGGCACTCTCACCGAAGAAGAACGCTTTATCATTAACGATCACATCGTCCAGACCATCATCATGCTCGATAAACTGCCATTCCCGAAACATCTACAGGACGTTCCAGACATTGCAGGAAACCATCATGAACGAATGGATGGCAACGGTTATCCCAGACGCCGTACCGGTGATGACATGTCAGTGCCGAGCCGAATCATGGCCATCGCCGATATCTTTGAAGCCTTAACCGCCTGTGATCGCCCCTACAAAGAAGCCAAGCCATTAAGTAAAGCTCTAACCATCATGAAACGAATGGCAGAAGAAGAACACATAGATTTGGAGCTGTTTAAGCTATTCATTCGAGCTGGCGTATACAAAGAATACGCTAGGAAGTTTCTGTCAGAGAGCCAAATTGATCACGTTGATGAAGACGCCCTGTTAACACCATAGAGGCACAATACAGAATTAACCGGTTTACTGCAGCGTACTGAAGTTACCTCAGAAAACCGCTCGTAAATTGGACTATCGTACCTTCCGACCCGGACCAGCCAGTGAGCGCTGATCGCCTGGCCAGAAGGCACCCGTTTACTCCTTAACAATAAGCGCCCGGGCGTTTACCGCCAGCGTATTGATAAAGTCTTGGTAATTCACTCTGCGCCTGCTGTGCATTTGCCGACAAATTGTATGGGTTACGCTCTTTATCCTCTAAGAAATCCTGAATTCCGAACAAATAGTGTTGATTCAGCAAATGCCCCCAAGCCGTTAATCCGGTCTTCTCATAGACAGGGCCATCAATCTCAACATAATTACTCTGTCCTTGAAGTGGCGACAACACACCTAATCGTGCTACCAGATCAAACTCATTGGCAAAGTTCTCAATGTAAGGCATACCAATCTTATTGCCCTGCCCGTCGTCTACATAGGTGATGTAATTCATCTTGTCGGCACAATTGGCAAAGGTGTACACCTCCAGTTTGCGCAGTATTTCCAGTAAGGACTGATCCACCGTGGTACCGTCACTCTTCTGCAACTGCTCAGTAAAGAGAATATCCAGTGCCACTTCATCAATAAAATCCAGATCCAATTTAGGCTTGGCGTCTGGCTCTTCCACCAGACGCTTGATATGCGCCAATGCACGTTGCAATGCTCTTAGCACATTCGCAGTAATGATGGTCCCTTGGGAATGACACAGCACCACTACCTTGTCGCGGGTAGGATCTTTCAGGGCTTCAAGAATGGCAACTGTGGCCTTAATGGCCGGTTCGGTCATGGTTTGAGGATCAGTAAGTTCCGGATTGGTTTCGAAGGATTTACCAATGGCACATTGAATCAAATCCAACACCGTCGAATCCGTCATGTTATGCACCACAGTAACAGGACGCATAAAGAGTTCACTGATTAACGCAGAGTTCATTTCTGCTACGGCCTGATTGGTGGCAATCCCGTTAATAAAAAACCAATGTTCATTAGGATACGTAGTCACACAATCAAAAGGGTCTGCTTGTTGGAAATAGTTACTGGGACGCCAGAATAAGTTGCGCACCACGGGCGGTAATAAGGTATTTGCCCAAGGCCCTGGGGCATGCGCAAAGGCCGGAACCGTTGTATCGACCAGGTAGTTCATCGCTCTAAGTGGTCGCCACGGACTCAACACCGTGTATTCAGATAAATCTTTATGGGGAGGTATCCAACTGCGAACAGTGCCGAAGATGGAGGTAAAATATAACGGAGGGAAAAACTTCAACGCTTCCAGTGTTACCTTCGTCAAAACTTCAAAATCATTCGGTTTCTTAACCGGATTAACTTCTAATTTACTCTTGATCACATTGGCTAACTTTGGATCAAGAGAAGATCGGATGGTGGTCGACGATTCTTTCACTGCGTCTGTGGTCTGTTCTGTCATTGGGGGCTCCTTGGCCTGATTGCCTCAAAAATAGTGTTGTTAAATGGCATCAACAACCGTTGTTAGCGAGACATCAGGGGGAGAGCCACTCGACAAAACAAACAAGACACCACAACAGGATGCTACCCAGAGCCCGAGCAGAAATCAGTAAGAAGAAAGAATGAATAATTACCCACTTTTGACTATGTCACAGGTGAGAAAATCGAAAGGGATGTTAAACAGCACACATAGACACAACTAGAGCCCGTGATTCTGAGCACCTCCGAACAGCTGCCTATAAACGAGCTCGCTCTAACTATCCCAATAATCCATCGGTTTTTGAACATCAGACTCAGGCAACCAACGATCCATAACACAACAAGCGGCCATGTCACCGGAGACATTCAGAGCGGTCCGGCTCATATCCAGAATTCGGTCTACCCCGAGAATCAAGGCAATGCCTGCCCCTGGCACACCCACGCTTTCAAGAATCGTCGCCAGGATCACAATCCCCACCCCAGGCGTACTGGGTGCCCCTATCGAGGCTCCAACTGTGGTGAGCATCATCAATAGCATCGCACTGAAACTCAAATCCAAACCGAATGCTTGCACTAAGAAGATCGCAGCTATGGTTTGATATAAAGCGGTGCCATCCATGTTAACGGTCGCCCCAAGAGGTACGACAAATTGTCCAATGGCAGGTTTGACCTTCAATTGCTCTTCCGCCGTTTTCAGCGATAGTGGCATTACAGCGGCAGAACTGGATGTAGAAAAAGCCAGTAATTGAACCGAACGAATAGCCTTTAAGAACTGCCACGGTGAACGTCGCGCCAACAGACTGACAATCAGTAAATAAAACACCAACAGTAAGAGTAGGCCCAGTAACACTGTCAGCACATACACTGACATGCCCAGTAAGGCATCCAGGCCAATTTTGATGGTAATCTCACAGAGCAAACCAAACACCGCATAAGGCGCCAGCATCATCGCCCAACTCACCACTTTCATAGTGATCGACTGTACGCTGTCCAACACCTGCAGCATCACCTTGGCTTTGCGTCGTGGTAAAGCAATTAAGGCAACGCCCATGATGATGGAGTACACCACCAATTGCAGCATACTCTGATCAACCGCTGCCTGAGTCATACTCTTAGGAAATAACGAAACCAGGCGCTCCGGGACACTGCTGTCCAGCACTTGAGCGGCAGGCGCTGCCGAGGTATCGACCGTTGCCAACAAGGCACTGTCAATAAAACGGCCAGGTTGAATCCAGCTCGCGAGAAATGCCCCTATGGTGACAGCCACACAGGTAGTCAGCACAAAGTAAGGAAAGATGCGCAGTCCGATCCGTTTCAGATACTCAGGATCGCCTGCTGTAGCCACCCCCAACATGATGGAACTGACCACCAGGGGTATAACGACCATTTGAATTAACGCCAGGAAAATACTGCCCGGTAATTTTACCCAGTCGGCAACCTCGTTGGCGGTGTGTTCACTCAGAATACCCACGCCCTGAGGTGACAAGATCAACCCCACAAAGATACCAAGAAATAAGGCAACTATAATCTGAGCCCACAGCTGGCCCTTAATCATTACCTTGATGGAGTTCAGGCTGTTTCCAAACGGTTCATACCACTGGTGCGTTTCCGTCATACGCGCGTGCTTTCCTTAAAAACTGAACAAAGGGAAATCAGAGTATACTCAGAACCGTCAGTCACCAAACATCAATTCGGTTTTAGCGCTGTGCCTCACCGACTCATCCGGATCAGATTCCGCGATGTGTAATAACCACGCCTTGGCACCACGACGCTTTTTATAGCGGCAAGCCATCACTTTCACCAGAGACTCTCGAACACGTGGATCAGTCTCGTTCTCAAACCATGCAGTAAACCATTGGTACTGATACTCTGACTGAGAGTCTATCTCGGCTAACGCCTCCAGTGCATTGATCCTGATCAGAAAACAGTGGTTGTTCAACGCACATTTCCTCAACCAGAACAATAACGACTCTGCATGTACCGGATAGATCAAGAGCACATCCAGCGCCGCCTTTTGAACCTGATGATCCGAGTCTTTCTCTACGCAGCGTTGCAACAGATTTCTAATATCCGTGAATGGCAAGGGTAATTGTGCCAATAGGTGAATCGCCGTTCGCCGTACCCACTCGTTATCGTCGGATAAAGCGCGAATCACAGCACTTTTGGCCTCGTCTCTGGTTTTGAAATGGCGAATCAGCATCCGCAGAGCATCTTCACGTAAAGCACTGTATGCCGGATCAGAAACACACTCCAGAGCCACGGTAAACAGGGGTTCCGGATCGCTCCAATCGGCATCCAGAGCATTCATGCAATAGCGCCGCACCACCAATGACCGTGTTGTTTGCAGTGTTTCAATTAACCAGTGTTGCACTTCCGGCCGATGATTCAGAAATGTCGACACATAATTTGGGATTTCGACATCAATGGTCGGGCTGGTTTGGGACAATATGTACTGCTGGACTCTGGGCCAGGTACCCGGCTCGTTAGGAAAGAATGCCATTAACAACAGAATCGCTGTGCGCTTGAGTTCTTGTTCCGGATTGTCGCCCAGACAGTGATGCAAGATCCCCAACAGAGTCTCTACCTGCGGGTTATCTAAGGTATTTTCTACCTCCCCGGATTCGCACTCTGCTTCATCCAAGTCAAGGGAAATCAGATCAGCAGTGATTCGATCAGCAACCAATAACAAGACGCAGCATTGGCGAAGCGCATAACCGCGAATTTCCGGATGAACATGAGGTTGTGCTGCCAAGGTCAACAAGTAGTGGGCTGGCGCATCGTCAAAGCCTTCCTGTCCATACCATTCTATGGCTGTTTTGATTTCCTCAAGAAACAAAACGCTCTCTCGATCTTCATAATCCAGAGAATGATAAGCATCGTCAGACAGTGGGCATTGGTAGTACACCACCGAGTTAAGTGCCTGAAGCAGTTGAGCATGACAAGAAGACACCAGTGCTTCAGACGTCTGCCAATGGGCCTGATACAATTCGCAGGCTTTAAAAATGGCATCGAAGTCCGGAATGCAGGTGTCTTCAAAGTACCAGAGCGGCTGTCGCTGCTCTGTCAGTTTTACTATGGTTTTAATGAGTGCTGTCTCTTCCATAACCGCCCCTCAGGTCAGTTAAGGTTCCTTTGGTTCTTGCACTAAAGCATAGCCTGTCTTTTGAGATTGAACGAATCTGAAAGTACCTCTTATCTATCTAAAGACCACTAAACGTTCAAACTCGCTACGTTCAAACCGGGGCGATAAACCCCTCTGGCTTGATCGCAAGAACCGAACATTGAATCTGCTCCAAGGTTGATTCAGCAGTATTGCCAATCAACAATCCTGGTATTCCAGTTCGGGCAACTGTACCCAAAACAACAAGGTCAATCTGGTATTGATTAACCATTTCAAGAATTTCTTTCGACGCCACACCCTTAACCAAATGAGACTTTGGACGCAAATAGCTAACCGCACTCTTGCCAACAGAAGCAGTCAGATCATTAATGATCGACTCTAGCCTGTCAGAACATTCAACTCTCGTTTGTTCCACATACTGATCAACCTTATCTTGCGGCATGTTAGAAAAAGCGCCATAACGAAGGAAATCTTCACCGAATGCATCCCAAACACTGCCAATATGAAGAGATGTCAACTCTGATAGAGAGAATAACGTACTGTATTCTAATACCTCATCATTAAGTTTTTCTTGAACCCGGCCATCGTCGTCACTAAAAACATCATTCACATCCACCGTTGCCAATACATTTCGAAAGACATCATGCTGTCCGGTCTTGAGAATCAATACAGGACAAGGACACTTACGAAGTAAATCCATGTCATCATTACCAAATAAGCGGCTCAACCAATCCATATGGCTTGCACTTTTAACAACCAAATCATATTTGTGACTTATGGCCTTCTTGATGGTTTCAATAGAAGCTTTACCGCAAACAACATCTACTGAATAGTTGTCTGTTAACTGCTGTTGTTTAAGCCAGTTTTCGATCTCTTCTTGTTTTTTTGCGACGGCCTCAGAAAGGCTTTGATCTAATTCAGCCTTGTTCTTAAAGACTTTCCATAGATTTTTAGGGGTATCCAGAACCGACAGAAAGGTTAATTCAGCCTGTTGATTCTCTGCAATTCGTGATGCTTGTATCAAAGCAGTTTCTGAACTGCTATTAGGTTCAATTACACATAATATCTTTCGGATACTTTTCATGTTGTTTCACCCCACTTCAAAAAAAGTTATAACAACACTTTGACATTGTTCTTTACGAAAGTTACCAGCCTCTTCTTACAAACAGCCATTTCAGAACTATGCTGTAAAGGTTAGACGACAAAACTTGTTGGCATCAAGCGCACTAACTCTGATGATTCAACACACAGGCGGTGTTCATCTTCCAAAAAATGATTAAAAAGGCCAAACCCAATCATTAAT